>CAZYTI010000288.1:0-6110 GCA_964650065.1 uncultured bacterium | reverse complement strand
GCCCATCAGTTTGAGAAACAGGTTCTTCTTAATTTCGAATCGGTAGTCGAATCGTAACACTGTCAATCGATTTGCCCTCATTCTATCATAAGGCATGCCAATGAAAAATTCAGGTTTGCCCAGGTTGTGATGTTTGTATATAGGCAATCCGGAAGAACCGGTGCCCCAGAAACCAAAGATACGGGTCGTGTGCCGCCGGAAGAATGTGGAATATAGATCGGCCGAGACACTCATGCGGGTGAAGGGAATATCGGTTCGCAGACGCTTATAACTCCCTTCGTACAACCCTTGGAGCATTATTCCCCGCCGTGGTACCAGCATATTATCCAGTAAATCGAGACACAGGTGCATCTGAAGTTTTCGCAGGCGGTCTTTCATCTCCATGAGGGCAAGGCGCTCCGGATCTGCGATATCGGCCTTGATATTCATGTGCTCCTGTTGGAATTCGACCTCCAGATTGAAAGAGTTCGCCAGGAGGAATCCCAATCCGATACTGAAGCTGGCCGAACGATCTTTGTATCTTGCCGTTTTATTTCCACTCATATTGAAAATACACGTCGGAATATCCTTGTAGGAAAATCGGATCAATGGATAAATGGGAAGACTGAAGGCCCTCGATGGGTAGTATACTTTGGATTGATAACGGGTCAGGCCGGCGAACTGAAATTCGTGGTCGAAACGCACACCGGGCAACGGAAAATTTGTTGTTCGGAGGCCTGCGATTAGAACGAGTTGATGGTAATCGTTGTACAAGCCACCGATACGTATGATTCGTTTGGGCCATTCTTTTAAAAGCAGAATCAAGTGAACCTGGCCCTCTTGAATTGTTTCCAGATTATAACGGATATATTGGAAATAACCCAGTCCGTACATCCTCATGATTCGTTCATTCAGGTTATCCAAATTGAGAATATCGCCCGCCTGGAGACCCAATATATGTTTGATAAAAGACATTGGTAAATTTTGACTTCCTTGGATGGAGATTTTCTTAATTTCAGGAATCCGATTTTCGCTTACCCGGATGTGCAGGCGGATCGAAGTTTCAGACTGGGGAACGATTTCGTAGCGTGGGCCGGTAAATTGACCGGTTGCTTCTAATACCTGAAGCCGTTCTTTGAGGAAATCGATGTCCAGGAAATCTCCACGATGAATCTGGAGTAGGTTGAGAAATGACTCGGAAGTTAAACTGGTCAGACCTGTAACGTGCAGTTCTTCGATCTTTGGGGTCGTAAATGGACCATCCAATCTTCTCGGATCGATCAGCCTGACCAATTGAAATAACTCTTTAAAGGCAATGAGATCCGGTACGCTCTTTGAAGCAACCAAATCACCCTGCTGAATGATGCCCTGAATTTTCTCGTTTAAAAAATCCCCACTGGTAAAACCGGTGAGATCGGGTTGAATCAAAATGTCAGCCTTATTGACGTTATTCCGATAACGGTCCATGCCCACAATGCCCATGGTTTGCTGCATCACATCCAGGAACGAATGGATTTCTCGCTGTTCCGGCTGAGGACCCATGACATCCACAGCGATGATGATGTCGGCACCCATATCCTGGACAACATCTACCGGTATATTGTTGATAATGCCACCGTCCATGAGTAGTGAATCACCATACTCGACGGCGCTGAAAACGGTGGGAATGGCCATGGTAGAACGCATGGCTTTTGCCAGGGAGCCTTTCTTGAGAATCACCTCATTCCCGGAGTACAGATCGATGGCCACACATCGGAAGGGGATGGGAAGGTGATCGAAATCGGTCGTTTTTTCATACGCAAACGTCAGGCTTGAGAATAGCAATGACAGCTTTTGGCCCACGATGAGCCCGGTCGGTAGTGTGGGTTTTAATCCATCCAAGCCGAATTCGATGACGTATTTACTGCCATCCACTTTCTGGAAATAGGGTTGAGCGGAACGAGGCGGTTTGTCGGATAGTATCTCCAGCCAATCGGTCTGGAGTGCCAATGCTTCCAGCTCACTTCCCGTATACCCTATGGCATAGAGGGCGCCCAGGATACCGCCCATGCTGGTTCCTGTAATATAATCAATGGGAATGTGCAGGGAATCCAGTGTTTTCAGGATGCCGATATGGGCAAATCCCCGGGCACCTCCGCCTGAAAGGACGAGACCGATTTTGGGGCGGTTCGTTTGATTACTTTTGGATTCAGTGGTTTCAAAAAAGGAAATGATGAAAAAGAGAATAGCGATTTTTACAATTAACCGGGAATGGTTCATTTTAAAAGGTCCTTTATTCATCAGACCTTTGAGGTCTGGTAGACCTCAAGGGTCTTTTGTGATAGGGATCGTCCCCGATTGCCATCTTTTAAAAACTATTCATTTCCACCCATAATAAGTTCCTTCTCCAGAAAATGACGGAACCAGAACTGAACACTTTCTCTCGTCGTATGGTTTCTTTTTGGAGGACGGATGCCATGTCGCTCGTTGGGGTAGAGCATGAGATAGAAGTCTTTATCCATGGCAGTCAATTTGTCAATGAGCTGAATCGAGTTCTGCATATGGACGTTGTCATCGATGGTTCCGTGGGTAATTAACATGATCCCCTTGTATTTGTCGGCGTGGGTCATCACGGATCCGAATTTATAGCCGGTGGGATTTTCCTGGGGTGTGTCCATGTAGCGCTCAGTGTAGACCGTGTCGTAGAGTTTCCAATCGGTGACAGAGGAACCGGCAATACCGTGAGTGAAATAGTCTGCCCCGTAAGTCAGGGCCATGCAGGTCGTATACCCGCCATAACTCCCACCTGTGATGCCGATACGTTTCTCATCGATGTATGGCAGCGTACGCAGCCATTTCACTGCAGTGATGAGATCGGTCATCTCCCATTTGCCCAGGCTGCGGTGCATCAAGTCGACGCCTTTCTTTCCGAAATGACCGGAGCCTCGATGGTCCACGCCGATGGTGATGATGCCATGCTGGGCCAGAAAGTGGGTGCTAAGCCGACCGAAACTATTGGACACCCGTGCAGAGCCAGGGCCGCTGTAAATCGAAAAAATGACAGGATATTTTTTTGATTCGTCGAGGTCCGGAGGAAGGGTCCAGATGGCGGGCAGATCGTAGCCGTCTCCCGAAGGAATGGTGAAAAGTTCCACCTTGCCCAGATCGTATTCATCCATAACGGGAAGTTTCCGGTCGCCCAGCGATCGAATCGGTTTTCCGTCCTTGGCCGTGCAGAGTTCCATTTTGGAGGGATGATGGATGCTGTTATAGGTGTCGATAAAGTATTTTCCACCGGGAGATACCTGGCAGCGATGATTTCCAGCCGTATTGGTGAGCTGTTTTAGATTTTTACCGTTCAAATCGATACAAAACAGATGGCTTTCAGTGGATTCCTCCCTGGAACCCTGGAAAAAAACTTTCTTATTCTTTTCATCGATCCGGACGATGTTACGGACCCTCCATTCTCCGCTGGTGAGTCGTTTTTTCAATTGACCTTTCATGTCATAAGTGTAGAGATGGGACCAGCCATCCACATCGGAGCGGAGTAAGAAACCACTGCCGTCCTGGAAAAAATGAAGATCTGTGAACCATGTCACCCAGGCACTCTGTTTTTCTTCGTGGAGTTGGATTTTCTTGCCACTTTCCGGATCGGCTTTGTAGATGATGATGTGATCCTGCCCGCGGTTCATCCACTGGAAGGTGAGCTGCCTGCTGTCGGGTGTCCAGAAAGGCCATGCCACATAGTGGTCGGCCATTTCTTCGACATCGATCCAGACGATGTTACCTGTCTTCAGGTGGACGATGCCCAGACGTACATAGGGATTGGGATCCCCTGGTTTGGGATAGTGTTGTATTTCCAACTCACCATGCTGGCCGTCGGCTCTGTAAAGAGGAAAGGTAGGTACAGGACTGTCGTCAAAGCGGAGGAAGGCAATCATCTGGCTGTTGGGGGACCACCAGAAGGCACCATATCGGGTACGTCTCCCCAGGATTTCTTCGAAATACACCCAGGAGGCATATCCATTGTAGATGGTATCCGAGCCATCGGTGGTGAGTTGATGTTCCAATCCGGTTTCCACATCCACCACGTAAAGATTACGATTCCGAGTATAGGCTATCGTTTTTCCATCCGGGGAGAATCTGGGATTGTTCTCCGCTATGGGTGTTGAAGTCAGTTGTTTGAAGAATCCTGATTTCCGGTAGAAGTAGTAGAGATCGTTTTTTCGGTTGAAGAAGAAGTGTTCATAATCGTCTGTGCTGCCCGCAGGAGTTCGTAAGGAGAATCCCATGGGCAATTTATCCTGGTATGCCTGATAATCGATAAATTGAGTGGCTTTGCCGGTGGCTGCAGTCACTTTCATCAGGGACCAGTTCGTTTTATTATCCTGGGTCTCTGATTTCGACTCCAGATAGTGATCTTTATCCAGCCATCCCTGAATACGGGGCAGGGATCCCAGGAGTTGGGGATTTCTCATCTGGTAGGCCTGCTGGTAGGTGAGCTTCTTCTTTTGGGCCTGAACACTTGATGCGATGAAAAGGATCAGTATGAGATTCATCAATATTGGCAGGAAATGATTTTTCCTGAACATAAGACACCTCCTCTGTACTTTTTAATTATTTACCACGGATTGACACAGAAAATCACTGAAAAAAAACAACAATATTTTTAAGAATCTATTACTCAGACGAAAAACTTATTTTCGTGTGAGATCCATCACAAAAGGGCTTATTTTTAGATGCCCCACACCGGCATAGGGCGGTTCGATTTCCCTGGAAAACGATTTGGTCATCACAGTTCTTGATGATACACGGGCCGGATAATATGAGTGGGCCATTGGGCTGCAGGGTTACCAGCAATTTTTGGGAATGGGTTTTGTTTTCCACAGGGTCGGTCATGGCCGGTTGCTCAGTACTGTCATCCTTGAAGCCATTGATTGCGTGTAGTCCATCACAGAGGGGTCTGTGCTGTGATGCACCACAGCGACAGAGAGACAATCGGGTGTCTTTGAATAGGACTTCATCATCACCCGAGACGACTTCAATATTTCCTTGCAGGTAGATGGGTCCATCCGCAACAAGGGTGATGACGTTTTTTTCCGGAATCGGTTCTGGTGGACCTCCGTCGGTTCTAACGAAATGGAGTGCACCCGTGGGACACCGCATAATGACCTCGGCCAGTTTGTCGGGATCTGCAGCATCGGGTTCAATCCACGGTTTCCGACTTGCATTAAAGACTTCCGGTGCGCCCCGCAGGCATTCGGCCACATGGGTACAGCGATCGACGCTGAATTTGACGATGAGCTTTTTGCCGGTGTATTTTATGATTTTTTCTTTTTTCATTTAGGTGTTAGACTTTCTGATGTAGGCGGGAGTAAAAAAAAGCATATGTTTTTAAAGATAAATAATCGTATTCATAAATTTAGTGTAAGATTTGGAAAATGTCAATTGCAAAAATATCTTGCTGGAATAATTTGACTGACTTTCGTTTTAAATTTATTAAGATGCGTATGTGAAAGCCATCCATGATGCTGTAAAGCACCAACTATAACCGCTGGATCAATTTCTAATGAATTTGAACATCTAATAACCCGAACTTCAGAAATATATTGCTTAAGTGGTTCAAAGAATTCTACAACTTGATTAATTCTCAACATCTTTTTCGCCAAATTGTCGGCATTTTCCTCTTTTTTAGAGGTTGGTGCTTTGGATAAATCGTCAATGAAGAATTCATCTTCGTTATGAATGTCGTTCAATATATGGGCGATTTCGTGTGCAACCGTAAACCAAAAGTTATCGATCCGGTCATACCTGGCCGTGTAAACAATCACAGGATTGCATTTGTCACAGAACGAGGAACCATCTATATAGGTTTTTTGCAAGTGTGATAAAAGAAAGAACTTAACGCCGATATTATTTAAGTCTCTGAGAATTGAATTGACACCATCCTCATCTGTTGTATAGTGATGAAAATTTTCCGATATCGTTTTTAGGCCTTTTCGGTCAAATTTATTAGTTGTATACCTACCTGCCACTTTTCTGGCCATCTGAAACCATGTTAGGGCGTAAAATGCATTGAATCGTTGATAAGCTTCAGATTTTCGGAAATGCAGTTTCGCAGACTCCTCTAAAAAATTAAAATCCAAATTACA
>CAZYTI010000287.1:0-6112 GCA_964650065.1 uncultured bacterium | reverse complement strand
TGGATCGGGAAAGAGATTTTCCTGATGGGCCCTGCGTCTCAAACGCACAGAATAGTGGGCCCGATAATCGTTACCACCCTGAAACACCAGGGGGTATGGAATAAAATCCGATCCGGTATTGACGGTGCCATCACCATTAAAATCAAAATACAGACCCCCGGTAACGAATTCGTCTGTGTTGTCCAGAAGGGGAATTCGAACTTGTCCATCATAAGCCAAAGTAGAGAGATCCCATACCCCCGTATCCGGATCATAGGCAGGATTGGTCTCCTGATTCAACGGGCGAAGTTTTCCTTCCAGCTTGGCCCCGGCTTCGGCCTGAGGCATCCCATCACCTACCGGGGATTCCCAATTCAATATCCAGGCCAGACCGGAAATCTCATGACCATGTACACCGGCAATACAAATATTTGTACTTCCACCTAAAGAATATCCGATGAGTCCGACATTTGTGTGAAGGGGAACAATGGGATTGACGAGGTCGGAGAAAGATTGACCATCCATATCTGCCACCAAACCCAGTGCAAACCGAATGACATCGCATGCAGCACGTAAACTTCCCACTCCCCGATGGTCATAGGGTCCGCCACCGCTATGCTTCTCTCCAATGCCATTACCCGGAAAGTTGAAGGAAATCTCAATGAATCCCTGATGAACAAGACCGGCTTCTTTGTCCCCAATGCCCTCTCCTTTAAATCCCCCCGGTAAATAAATGGCCACGGGTGCACCCGATTGGAAACGTGGCGCGACGGGTGCTTTTACCCACACGGCCACACCCATCTGGCCGGCACTCACGGAAGGGATATGTGTGAAAATAGAAGTGTATTGTCCCTTGACAGGTTCAATCATTCCAAAAAAGCGTACAATAATCAAACCCAAATAAATCCATCGAGAATACCCACCTTTTGGAAAATATGGAACCATGACCATGCTCCTTTATTAAATGGAGGTTTTGTAAAATCAGTTGTATAATATTAGACTTGCCTCCCCGCCTTCCTTTTTGCTAAATATCTTTGTCCGCTTTTTATTGGTATTGGTATCGGGATCGGGATCGTCATTCCCCGAATAATAGACTATTTCAGATTCTTTCACAGAGTAACTCCGTCCTCCCATTTTGGTGAGCATTGCAACTATCCTGTCAAGTAAAATTTTACCTTGATGATTCTGTTCGGCGCTTATCGTTTCACTGGCCAAGACCATCTTGTACAAATGACATTGTTCCCTCTTCGATTCCGATTCCGATACCGATACCGAATTCCGTCGGCTTTTCATAAAAACTTTTGACACTACCAAATGGATAGCCATAAATAGGATGTCTGACATTAAATAAACGTAGCAAAATTAAAAAAATTCCATATGTCCAACAGAAATGACAAGCAGACAGCTACAAGAAGCAGTCACACTTTCGTCTCGTGTCACATTGCTATGGCAAAAACAATCCATCCGGCGAGATGGATGATCAAAGGCTCTTTGGATTGTTCCCATCGGGTGATGATGTAGTAAATGGCGTAGAAGGGGATAAAAGCAAATAACAAACCACAAGACAGAGACTCCTTGAAGGCGATCAGGCCAATCCACCCCCACGAAACCAGCATGATGATGTATCCAACAACGAGTAGAAGCATATTAATGCTCCTGTTTGATCCTTTTCATCGTTTATAAATCTTCTTCCAACGGCCCTCAATTCCCGGGAACAATAGTATCCCAGGCAGACTGAACGATCCGCTTTGTATAGATCCATTGCTGTGCCAATCCGGTACCCCTGGAGATTAAACGATATTCGACAATAAAAACAGACAGAATTCCAAGTACAACCAATAGATAGGTTCGAAATCTGAAATGTGTCAATCGATACCAGATCCTTCTCCAGAATTTGGGAGGCCAGTTTTCATCCATGGGCGTTGGGGTCAGGTTTTCCAGGTACCGCTTCAAAAGCATTTGATGATCCAATGGATATCGCCGTAAAAATTTTTCCAATCGCGATTTGATCATTTCCATATCCTGGAATCTACGCGAATGTTTTTTCCGAAGGCATTTATGGATGATTCGCCCAAGACATCTCGGGATGGCCGGATTGAGTTTACCGGGTGATAAGTAACCCTTATGTATAATTTTTTCCAGAACCTCAGCGTTATCATCTTTGGCAAAAGGCTTGAATCCCGTCATGAGTTCATAAAAGAGAATCCCAAGGGAAAAGATGTCCGATGCCGGTGTGATTTTCTTGCCCAAAGCCTGTTCCGGGGACATATAATTATAGGTTCCAATCACCGCTCCTATGGAAGTCAAACTCTCATCATATTGGAAATGGGCGATGCCAAAATCGAGGATCTTCACCTGTCCCGAGGTAGAAATCATGATGTTTGCCGGCTTTAAGTCCCGATGGACGATTCCATGTTCATGGGCATGCTGCAGTCCCCGACAGATTTGGTAGATAATCATTGCGGCAATGTGTACTGGCAGAAAAGAAGATTGTGAAAGAATTTCACTTAAGGTTTGGCCTTGTATATACTCCATGGCGATATAATACGAATGGGTCCGAACCCAATAATCGTAAATATGAACGATGGCATCATGCGAGAGTTGGGAGACGATTTTAGCTTCACGTCTGAACCGCTTGACAATTTTTTCATTGAACGCATATTGGGGAAGCAATTGCTTGACGACCAATTTCCTTCCTAAAGGATCCTGTTTTGCCAAAAAGACATTCGCGGCACTCCCCTTTCCGATTTGTCTCTCGACAGAATACTTGCCTATTTTCTTTCTTGTGGTTTTCGTTGTCTTTTTCGGCATGATTTAGGGTGTGTATTGAGACTGCAATCCAGTAATAGTTACCACGGAATTACACGGAGTACCACTGATGAAAAATTGGTCACATCATCGCATTTGATGAATGATTCCGCATCTTTTCATTCATCCGATAAAATAATAACTATATTTGTATCTGTGTTATTCCGTGACTTTCAGTGGTATTGTTATCATTCAGAGGAAATGTTATTGGTTTCTTGTCCACCAACCTGAAAGAGTACGACCGTAATGTTGTCTTTCCCTCCTCGAAGATTGGCGTCATCCACCAATTGATTCGCCGCTGCCTCCAAAGAATCTGAATCCATGACGATCCGTTCCATCTCTTCATCGGTTAACATATCGTTTAAACCGTCACTGCAAATGAGAAAAATATCCTTTTCCAAATATTCCGTCGTGAAGACATCGATTTTTAACCGCTTTCTGCGTCCCACACAACGGGTGATAATGTTCTTCTGAGGATGATTTCGAGCTTCTTCAGGCGTCAATATGTTTTTTGAAACCATTTCCTGGACCTTGGTATGGTCCTCAGTAACTTGATGTATTTGATCATCCCGTATTCTGTACAGACGTGAGTCCCCAACATGGGCAACATAAACGGTTTCTTGAAAGACGACGGCCGCTGTAAGGGTGGACCCCATTCCCTTATGAGAATCATTTGTTTCGGCAAAATGATAGACTGCGAAATTTGCCCCTTCCGCGGCATGGACCACGGCTCCCATAAAAAAATCGCCATCTTTGGGAAAATCGAAGGGAATCGTGGCATCTTCATCACTGATAAATGGCGTAATGATCTGAGTGAAATGTTCGGCAGTCAATCGACTGGCCACTTCGCCGTAGTTCTCCCCCCCCATGCCATCGGCGACCAAAAAGACCGCTTTATCCACATCACACACAAAGGAATCTTCGTTCTGGGCTCTTATCTTCCCGGTATCGGTTGCAGCCGCTGAATGGATCACTATATCTTTATTGGGCAAGTAAAACTCTCCTTAAAACCTATTCTTGTAAATTTCCCCTATTCAACTCGTCTCCCCCAAAACAGCCCCAGACGATCCGATTTTTTTTAATCCTCGTTTCGGTTTGTATAACAACGATTTTGTTATCCTGTAACCCAACGGCAATACTCAATACGCCCTCAGAAGTGAAATCTCCCAGGGCAGGCGTCAAAATGATACCATCACCCACTTTCAATTTATTCAACTGGTAACCATTCGTACCGTCCACTATGATTAAGTTGCCATCGCTGTCACCAACAATAACATCATCGGTTCCATCTCCGTTGATATCGCCTAACGCCGGTCCGGTCTTTCGAGCCGGTGACAATCCATAATCCCAGATATAATTCGTTCCCTTCGACGCACCGTCGATGGCATAAACATGTCCTCCGGACGTCGAGAATATCACATCGGGTACTCGATCACCATTCAGATCCGAGATTGCAGGGGGATAGGATTGAAAGGGATCTGCCTGCGTCGGTTGGGCGGAATTGGGGATCGACCATGTCCAAAGGACTGAACCCTTCTGCCCTTCGAGGATCGATAACGCCTGTGGCGTGATGACCGCAATGTCTTGAATGTTATCCCGGTTAAAATCAGAACAGGCTACGGTAGAAGGTTCTCGCTGGGCAACATAACTCCAAATGGAGGCACCATTTTTTCCATTGAGGGTGTAGATCCTGCCATTCGTGGATCCGATGATCACGTCCGATATCTCATCCCCATCGATATCCATCAAAACAGGAGACGTCTTAACAGGAGAACCAGCATCAAAAGTCCATACGATACCTCCCTGACGTCCGTCGAGACAGATGACTCTACCCTGCACCGTACCCACAAAGATATCGAGAGTGCCATCACCATTGATATCGGCAGCAGCCGGAGATGACTGAACCGCCGAACCGACACCACCGGTCCAGATCTGTCTCATGGTACCGCCATCGATAGCCAGAACCCCCCGTGTTGTAGATCCTATTACTACATCGAGATGGCCATCCTTTTCATTGATATCGGCCAGCAACGGGGATGACAACATCGGGCCTCCTCCACTCCGAAATTCGGAATTCCAGATCAGCCCTCCCTGGCGTCCATCGAGCGCGTAAATCACACCGTTCCTGTCTGCAGAAACCAAATTCAAATATCCGTCCCCATTGAGATCGCCCACTGCGGGAGTTACGGCCACGGCACCCGTGGTCGCATGCTCCCAAAGTTTTTGCATGATGACCTTTTGAGATTCACGCCCACCCGGCTTTATCAGGAGTTGATACACAGCAAAGGAAAGCACGAAAACTGCAGCTAAACCGCCCACCGCTTTGAGAAAAATGCCGAGCCGAGATCCGTGTTTGGGCACTGCAACCGTTTCAAACCGAAATTCAAAACTATTTGAGCCGACCTGGATCTTATCGCCATTCTCTAAGGTTTTTTGTGTCACTTTTTGACCGTTGACAAAAGTCCCATTGGCACTGCCTAAATCTTCGATGGTGAAGCGGGTTCCCTCCTTTGAAATTTTACAGTGCTCTCTCGAAAGTCGCTTATCATCGACATAGATGTCCGTTTTCTCATCTCGACCAATGATGACCGCATCTTCTTCTAAAATAATTTCTCCTTCCAGGTTCTCTGATTTAATGACAATCAGCTTCCCTTCGGGTTCTTCATAAAACAGGGTACGGTCTTCATCAACTACTGTGGCTTCATCCAGAACCGTTTCCTCTTCTGCATCGAAAACAGTGCGCTCATCGTCGGGACGTCCCGAATCAAAATGCAGTACATAGTTGCCTATCTGGATCTTATCCCCGGTATGGATTTCACTTTCTGTGATCTTTTCATTGTTGAGTTTCACTCCCCCTCCACTCCCCGAATCCTGAATGAAATATTGATCCTCTTTTATGAGCAGCCGGGCATGTCTCCGGGAAACATTCTTCTCATCGAGAACGATATGATTATCGCTTTTTCGACCGATATTCACAGGCAGATCATCGACGATAAACTCGAGAACCGTCTCCTCATCCTTCTTGACAATGATCTTTGGCTCAGATGATTGTGCTTCCCCTGTCTCCCCCGGGTGATCTTGATCCTGACCCTCTTCATCGATATGGTCTGTTTTCTCCTCATCCATCTCTGTGTTAAGAAAGTCTTGATCACTCATTCCGGCCTCCTTGTCTTGAAATTCCTATTGTCAAAAATTAACCACAGAGTACACAGAGAAATTAATAATATTATTAAAATTACATGGCCTAAATTCTCTATTCCCTCTGTGTCCTCTCAAATGATTAATCGTGCTACCATCTTTTAATTTTTCTACATTGAAATTAAGC
>CAZYTI010000286.1:0-6124 GCA_964650065.1 uncultured bacterium | reverse complement strand
CTTTGGGAAATGCTTCCGGAAGTCTTTGCCGTTGTCAAGGAGGTCTGCCGACGGCTCGTCGGGAAATCGTGGAAAGTGGTGGACCTGGAAACCGGCTGGGACATGGTGCCCTTTGATGTACAGTTGCTGGGAGCCATCGTCTTACACGAGGGCAAGATTGCCGAGATGGCCACGGGTGAAGGGAAGACCCTTGTTGCCACCATGCCCCTCTACCTCAACGCATTGGTGGGGAAAGGTGCCCACCTGGTTACGGTGAACGATTATCTGGCCCGCCGGGACTGTGAGTGGATGGGAGAAATATACAAATATCTGGGGCTCACATTCGCCTATATCACCAACGATATGGATCCCCAGACCCGAAAACCGGCCTATGATGCAGACATTACCTATGGAACCAACAACGAGTTCGGTTTCGATTACCTCCGGGATAACATGACTATTTCACCTGAGGGACTCGTACAGCGCCAACATCATTACGCCATCATTGACGAGGTAGACTCGGTTCTGGTCGATGAGGCCCGGACGCCCCTCATTATCTCTGGTCCGGTCGGTGAATCCAAGAACCGTTTCGCCGAAATGAAGCCACGGGTCGATCAACTGGTACGAAGTCAGACGATCCTCGTTAATCAACTGGTGGCAGAGGGGGAACGACTGTACAAGGAAGGGAAGGAGTACGAAGGCGGGATTAAGCTTCTCATGGCTCAGCGTGGCTCCCCCAAAAATAAACGACTCATGAAACTGTTCCACGAACCAGGCATTCAAAAACTCATCCGCCGCGTCGAATCGGACTATATGCGGGATAAGCGACTCCAAGAACTCAATGTAGATCTTTATTTCGCCATGGAGGAAAAGGCCCACACCGTAGATTTAACAGATAAAGGTAGAGAATCCATTTCTCCCAGTAATCCGGAAATGTTTATTCTCCCCGATTTGGCCACGACACTTTCCGAGATCGAAGGTGAGGATTCCATGGCTGACTCAACCAAGGAGAGGATGAAGGAAGAACTGCAGAGTGAATACGCGGAAAAAAGCGAGCGGCTCCACAATATCAGTCAGCTTCTACGGGCATATTCTCTATTCGAGAAAGATGTGGAATATGTCGTTACCGATGACGGCAAGGTGATGATAGTAGACGAATTTACGGGAAGGCTGATGCCGGGCCGACGGTTCTCCGATGGCCTACACCAGGCTCTGGAAGCCAAAGAGAATGTCAAGATCGAACGGGAAACCCAAACACTGGCAACCATCACGCTTCAAAACTTTTTCCGTTTGTACACCAAGTTGGCTGGAATGACTGGAACGGCAGATACCGAGGCCGGAGAGTTCTTTGAAATCTATAAGTTGGATGTCGTTGTCGTACCGACCAACGAACCCGTACGCAGGGCCGATAATGACGATGTCGTATATAGAACACGACGGGAAAAATACAACGCCATCATCGATGAGATTGCCGAATACTATGAGAATGGATTACCAGTCCTGGTTGGAACCATCACCGTTGATGTCTCCGAAACCCTCTCCAGAATGCTGAGGAGACGGAACATCCGGCATTCCGTTCTCAATGCCAAACAACACCGTTCAGAAGCAGAGATCGTAGCGAGTGCGGGAGAACCGGGTATGGTAACCATTGCTACGAATATGGCGGGTCGAGGGACAGACATCAAATTAGGAGCCGGTGTCATTCGATTCCCGGACGAGGATATCGACAAAATGGCCGTAAAAGCCGTCTCCCTCCAGGCGCGGGGTAAAACAGTGCTCATCCACGAGGTTCCTCAGGACCAAAATATCGAGATCTCCGAAAAAATCAGGAATGCCGGGGGATCGCCGATGACTTGTACATCCATGGAACAGAAGCAGAGAATTCTTTTCGGAGATGGAGATTCCGGGAGGGATGAAATCATTCTCATACCCCGGTCCTTTAGCGGCCCCACAGATACACGAGTCATCCGGCAGAACCTCGTGCATATCAAGGCCAGGGATTATTCGGAAGGGGGACTCCACATTTTGGGTACGGAACGCCATGAAGCCCGTCGAATCGATCGTCAACTTCGGGGACGCTCCGGAAGACAGGGGGACCCGGGTTTCACCCGTTTCTATCTCTCTCTGGAGGATGACCTGATGCGGCTCTTCGGGTCGGAACGCATCGCCGGTGTGATGGATCGAATGGGTGTTGAGGAAGGAGAGGTCATTACCCATCCCATGATCACCAAATCCATCGAACGGGCACAGAAACGGGTGGAAATGCGTAATTTTGAGATCCGTAAACACCTATTGGAATACGATGATGTCATGACCAAACAACGGGAGGTCATTTATACACGCCGGAGACGGGCGCTGGTGGGCGAGAATCTGTATGAGGATATCCGGGAGATGATCGAGGATTTTATCGCCGATACCGTCGAGAGATATACCGGACAAGCTGGATATGAAGAAGGATGGGAGTGGGAAGGAATGCGGGAGGAATTTCTCCGAACGATGCTTCTGCCCCTGCCTCCACCCAAAGAATATGACACCTACTCCAAACCCCAAGACCTGATGGATCGTTTGACCGAATCGGCTCTGGATGCCTACAACAGGAAAAGAAAGGTCCTGGGAGATGATCTGATGGGCCAATTGGAGCGATTCGCGACACTGAAGACCATCGACGAAAAATGGAAAGAGCACCTCTACGAGATGGATCAACTCAAGGAGGGTATCGGTCTCAGAGCCTACGGTCAGAAAGATCCCCTCCTTGAATACAAACATGAAGGTTTTCGAACGTTTACCGAAATGTTGGGCCGTATCAACGAGCAAGTCCTTGAAATTGTTTTTAAAGCTCAGATACAGGTAGAACAGGGACCCGAAACTTTCCAGCCGGATCAAAGAAGAGCACCCTCAGAGATGGCTATGGTTCATGAAAACGCGGTTGGTATGGGTTTTGCGGGACAACCCCAACAACCACAAGAACAAGGACCGCCCCGTGTGGGCAAGCGGCAACCCATAAAGGTCGAAAAGAAAGTGGGCCGGAACGAACCCTGCCCATGCGGAAGTGGAAAAAAATATAAGCATTGTCACGGACAACAGTGAACATTAGTAACATCGGAGAAGACCCATGCCGAAATCACTCGTTATTGTTGAATCGGATGCAAAATCGAAAACGATAAACCGGTTTCTTGGAAAAGATTACATCGTTCGCGCCTCAGTCGGGCATGTTAAAAACCTCCCTAAGAATAGATTGGGAGTCGACGTGGAAAATAACTTTGAACCCGAATACATTACCATACGTGGCAGGGGAAAGGTGTTAAAGGAAATAAAGAAGCTCTCCAGTACATCGGATCAAGTTTTTATAGCCACCGATCCCGATCGGGAGGGAGAAGCCATTGCCCATCATTTAGCCAATGAAATCCGTTCCACCAATAATAATATCCGAAGAGTATTATTCTATGAAATCACAGAAAAAGCCATCCAAGAGGCCATACAACATCCCTTATCCATAAATCATGAAAAAGTAGAAGCCCAAAAAGCGAGAAGGGTGATGGACAGGCTGGTTGGTTACAAGGTCAGTCCCTTTCTCTGGAAAACCGTTTTTCGTGGTCTATCAGCGGGACGGGTACAATCCGTGGCCTTACGGATGGTTTGTGAAAGAGAGGATGAAATTGCGGGTTTCGAGACCCAGGAATACTGGAGTCTGGAAGCCAAATTGAAGACCGAAAGTAATGAGGACTTTCTTTCCCGATTGGTCAAATTTCGGGGTGAAGATGCTCATATTTCGAACAATGAGGCTGTTCAAAAACATATCGATAGTCTTAAAGATTTAGAATACGTCGTTTCTGATCTGAAAACGAAAAAAATGGAGCGGCGACCTTTTCCCCCTTATACGACCAGTACCATGCAGCAGGACGGTGCTCGACGTCTCGGTATGACAACGAAACAGATCATGGCAGTGGCGCAACAGCTCTATGAAGGCGTTGATCTTCCGGAAGGACGCGTTGGATTGATCACATATATGCGAACCGACTCCACGAGACTGGCCGGTTCAGCCTTGGAAGAAGTCCGTCAGTACATTGCGGACAACTATGGTTTGGAATACGTTCCTTCGAAACCCCGTATGTACAAAAACAAAAAATCTGCCCAGGATGCCCATGAGGCGATACGTCCGACTTCAATGCGTCGATCACCCAAAGCAATCGCTGCCTATTTGACGCCTCAACAAAAGAAACTCTACGAACTCATCTGGAACCGATTTTTGGCCTGTCAGATGAATTCGGCTCGATTATTGCGAACCCTTTTAGAAGTGACGGCAGGCAATTATCTCTTCCGCACAACAGGATCCATCGTTCAGTTTCGGGGTTTCATGCAGGCATACAACATCGATAAAGATAAGGAAGAGGAAGTGAAGATCCCGAAAGATCTCAAAAAAGGGGATCGTGTGGACCTGATCCAACTCAATCCTGAACAACATTTCACAAAACCACCCCCTAGATATAATGAAAGCAGCTTGGTCAAGGAACTGGACAACCGGGGCATTGGGAGGCCCTCTACATATGCATTAATCATATCAACGCTGTTGGACCGTAAGTATGTTGAAAGAGAAAACAGGAGTTTGAAGGCCACGGAATTGGGGATCGCCGTCAACACGATTCTGATAAAACAGTTTCCTGACATTTTCAATGTCGGTTTTACTGCACTCATGGAAGAGGAGTTGGATCAGATCGAGTCTGGAGAAAAGGAGAGGCCCCATGTATTGAAGGATTTCTACGATCCATTCAGTGAAGCCATGAATAAGGCGATGGAGAAAAAGGAAGAGATCAAGGAATCCCTACAGGAAGAAACCGAAGAACATTGTCCCAAATGTGGACGGGATTTAGTGGTCAAATGGGGTAGAAATGGTCGGTTTATCGCATGTACTGGATATCCCGATTGTCGATATACAAAACCTCTTAACGAGGAAGCGGTAGAGACGGAAGAAATTTGTCGCAACTGTGGTACCGGCATGATCGTGAAAACGGGCCGTTTTGGTCGATTCCTGGCCTGTTCCAATTATCCCGATTGCAAATTTACGAAACCTTTCTCGACAGGTATCATATGCCCCGAAGAGGGATGCGGTGGTCAAATCGTCGAAAGAAAGAGCCGTCGTGGACGCACGTTTTTTGGTTGTTCCAACTATCCCCAGTGCCGCTTTGCCACATGGTATCGACCCGTTCCGATACATTGTCCGGAATGTCGTAATCCCTATATGGAAGAGAAGCAGGCCAAAGCCAAGGGAAATTACCAACAGTGTCCCAAGTGCAAAACCACCATCGCCATGAAGGAAAAGGAATCATGAGAGAAGGCGTGGATGCTTTTCTTCAATATCTCACATCGGAGAAACGATACTCTCCCCATACATTACAAGCATATGGTTCTGATCTTGAACAGTTTCGTGAATTCTTACTCGAGGTAAGGAACAAACCTGAACCATTAAGCATACAAGATATCACGAAGGAGGATATTCGTTTATTCATAGGAGGACTCATTCGCCACGGTATGAGTAAAAAGAGTGTCGCCCGGAAACTGGCATCGTTGAGGGCTTTTTTTTATTTTCTGAATAAATCGGAACGCGTAAATGGTAATCCGGCACTCACCCTGGTTTCACCGAAGACAGAAAAGGTTCTGCCCGAATTTCTCAGGGAAGAAGAAATCATCGGTGCCTTAAAAAGTATCGTTCAGGATGATAATTCTATTCAACAGATCAGGGATAAAGCGATCTTGGAACTATTTTACGGCACCGGCATGCGGCTATCGGAACTTGTGGGTCTCAATTTAGAGGCCATGGATTTGGGTGCAGGTATTGTGAGGGTTTTGGGAAAGGGTGGGAAAGAGCGGATACTTCCCATCGGAAAAACAACCACAAAATCTTTAAAAGGTTATCTTACCCGACGGAGTGAATTTCATCCCACTCAGGGAAACCGGGCCATTTTCTTGAATCAGAGAGGTAACCGCCTTTCACCCAGGGGAGTACAGCTCATTGTCAAAAAGGCGCTTATGAGGGTATCAGAAAAAAACAAATTGAGTCCCCATATTCTTCGACACACATTTGCTACCCATTTACTGGACCGAGGGGCTGACCTGGAGGCAGTCAGGGAATTGTTGGGCCATACGAGTC
>CAZYTI010000285.1:0-6133 GCA_964650065.1 uncultured bacterium | reverse complement strand
CTTTAGTGGCGACCGGCAAATGATGAATATCACCGACAGCCATCAATCGCACATTATTTCTGACAAGATCGTCTACCTCTTTCCGAAGCGTCCGAAGCAATAGTTTCATCAATGCAGACACTTCTTCTATGGGACGACGCCAATTTTCCGTAGAAAAAGTATATAGTGTCAAAACGTCAATTCCCAGCTCTCCGCATGCTTCGACGACATCACGTACAGAGTTGACGCCTTCGCGATGTCCCGCAATCCTGGGGAGACCTCTCTGCTTGGCCCACCGTCCGTTACCATCCATTATAATGGCAATATGTCTTGGAATATTACCCTGCCGCTTTAATCGTTCTTTTATTTCTCGATTTTTCTGAGTCATAACTGTTGCGTTAGCTCTCCATATTTATTAAAATCATCCATCACCAATTTCAGATAGAATGAATGAAGCCCTCTACGAGTAGCCTTCTTCAAGCGAATATCTTAAAAAATTACAATCAAATACAGAAAAAGTCAAGTCTTTATTTTGTGTTGACTTTCGCCCGAAAAGTGATTACTTTTATTTTTAATTATTTGAATTGAAAGTTTGTTGAGTAGAATTTCATATCCGGAGTTACTTGCTATGCCAACGACACAGAATAATAATCTAAAAACAAACGATTTAGAGATAATAAAAGAATTAAAACAGGCGCATGATAGAATCGTCGGTGAAATTGAAAAAGTCATCGTGGGTCAAAGACAAATCATCGATGACCTTTTGATATCTCTATTTTCTCAGGGCCACTGCCTGCTCATCGGTGTGCCAGGCCTGGCAAAGACACTGCTTATCTCAACCCTATCCCGTGTACTCAACCTAAAATTTAACCGTATCCAGTTTACACCCGACCTCATGCCCTCAGACATTACCGGCACTGAAATTTTAGAGGAGGATCGCACAACAGGCAAAAAAGCATTTCGCTTCGTTCGCGGTCCGGTCTTTGCAAATATCATTTTAGCCGACGAAATCAACCGAACACCTCCCAAAACCCAAGCCGCTCTTCTCCAGGCCATGCAGGAGCATGAAGTCAGTGCTGCTGGAGAAACGTATCTCTTGGACGAACCCTTTTTCGTCCTGGCTACCCAGAATCCCATTGAGCAGGAAGGAACATACCCTTTACCCGAGGCCCAGCTCGACCGTTTCATGTTTAACCTCTGGATCGAATACCCTACCAAGGACGAAGAGACGAAGATTGTTCACACCACGACAGGAGGACATGAACCGGATCCCCGACCTGTAATGGATGCTGAAACCATCATAAGGCTTCAAAACCTGGTCCGTCGCGTCCCAGTAGCCGATCTCGTCGTAGATGCCGCCGTGGATCTCGTCCGGAAGACGAGGCCGGACAGCGACACATCCCCGCAATTTATAAAAGATTGGATCAGCTGGGGTGCAGGCCCTCGCGCTTCTCAGTATCTTGTCCTGGGAGCAAAAAGTCGATGCATTCTGGATAATCGAACCACACCCGATATCGAAGATGTGCGTTCCGTATCCAAACATGTTCTTCGGCACCGTATCGTCACCAACTTCAACGCCGAAGCGGATGGAGTTACCGCAGTGGATATTATTGAGCGTTTGTTGGAGAAGAAATAGATACGTACGTGACACGTGCCCGGCCCCTACATTTCGTAACGATTCACGTGCCCGGCACTTCCAAATTGCCGGGCACGTAGAGGATCCAACATTGCTTAAAAAACCTGTAATATTTACACTACTCATCTTCCTGCTATCCCCTAATATCCTCACCCCGGAACCCGATTATTATACAGTTCGATTCACACATATCAACACCGTTCTCACCAAATTCGATAAATTCGTAAAACAAACGATAGAAGAGTGGAATCTTCCTGGAGCAGCTTGCGCGGTTGTGTATCATGACAGCATAATGTTCAAGAAAGGCTATGGTTTTCGAAAAATCGGACATCCCGAATCCATTGATGCGCATACTGTCTTTCGTATTGCATCGGTATCCAAAGGATTCGCCTCTGCACTCACGGGCCTCTTGGTCCAGGAAGGACTGCTCAACTGGGATGATAAAGTCATTAACTATCTGCCCGATTTCACATTAAAAGATTCTTTAAACACACAGAATCTAACGATACGCCATATTCTCAGCCACACCAGCGGACTGATACCCCACGCCTTTGACAACTTGATTGAAGCCAACGTTCCATTTGAAATAATTTGTCCTGAATTGAGTACGGTTTCAATTGTCGCGCCAGTGGGGCAGCGGTACGGATATCAAAACGTCGTGTACAGCCTCATTGGTGAAATCATCGAATCGGTTTCAAATGAGAAATACGGAGAACTCATCCGGGAACAATTGTTCGAACCCCTAAAGATGAAAGACGCTTCGGTCGGTTGGGAAGGTTTAATGGCAGAATCCAATCGTGCGAGCCCTCACATTCGGCGCCGATATCAATGGACTCCCACCCGAGATAAAAAGGCCTACTATACCGTTTCCCCATCAGCCGGGATAAACGCAAGTATCTCAGACATGGCCCAATGGCTACGGGCCCAAATGGGGGGTATGGACAACATCATTCTTCCTGAAATTCTCCAAACCATTCATAGGCCTCAGATAAGAACCCGGGGAGAGATGAGGCGATATTATTGGAATGGACACGTACAAGACGCCCATTATGGGCTCGGGTGGCGGATTTTCAATTATGAAGGTCATACCATGATTACCCATAGTGGAGGTGTCCAGGGATATCTTGCTCAGTTGGCTTTCATTCCCGAACTGTACATGGGAATCGTTGTTCTATACAATTCCCGAAGGATTAACTTCCTGCTGCCCACGTTCTTCGACATGTTTCTCGGGCTGGATGATAGTAAAGCTGATTTTTAGGTAGTATCAATAGGGGAGATAAGATTTTATTCTGTCACATAAATCATATTAATAATTTCTCTGTGGACTCTGTGGTTAATTTTACTAAATAAGGAATACCATGGCCTTACTCATCCTCATGCCCAATCGTGGTTCAACAAAGCTGGTTTCACAATTGATGTCATTACAACCGGATCTGGATATTCGAGTGTGGCCGGAGGTTGGAAACCCGTCTGATATTGAATTTGTGGTCACATGGAAACATCCACCGGGGGAACTTAAGAAGTATCCAAACTTGAGGGTCATCGCCTCCTACGGAGCCGGAGTGGATCATATCCTCGAAGATCCCGATCTCCCGGCCGGTATTCCCATAACGCGCATCGTCGACCGGAAGCTGGTACAAGATTTAAAAGAGTATGTCATTGCCGTTGTCCTCGCCCAGAAACGGTTCCTTGAAAAATACTGGGAAAATCAAAGAGAGAAGCAATGGGCCCCCATCCCCATGAATCTGATAACCACCATTGGGATTCTGGGTCTCGGAGGTCAAATTGCCGAGGGATTCGTCGGATTAGGCTTCCCGGTTCGGGGTTGGGATAAAATCCCGAAACAATTACATGGGATCAAATTTTTCCAGGGAATGGATCAATTGGAAGCTTTCCTCGCTGGCGTGGATTATCTCGTTTGTTCCCTTCCCCTAACGCCTCAGACCAGGGATATCATGAATAAAACCTTGTTTGGTCAATTAAAACGGGGCGCTTATATCATCAATATAGGAAGAGGCGATCAACTCGTGGAAGAGGATCTAATGGAGTCCATCGAAGTGGAACAGATTTCAGGGGCCTGCCTGGATGTATTCAGGATCGAACCTCTCCCTTCTGACCATCCTTTCTGGACGCATCCAAAGATCAAGGTGACTCCCCATATTGCGGGTATCACGGATCCTGCGGCCGTAGTCATACAAATTCATGAGAACTATCTAAGAATGAAGAGGGGTGAAGAACTTCTCAATACAATAGATTTTGAACTCGGTTTTTAATTATGATTCTGAACTGACACGTGCCGGGCACGTTTGAAATCATTAACACATGCTATATACCAACAAATGAATATATGGGACTGTCATTGAAAAAAATTCTAGGAATCATCGCTTCTCCCAGGCGGCTCGGAAACTGTGAGATTTTCGTGAAAGAAATCGCCAGAAATTGTCCTGAATCTCATGAACTTTCTCTCCTCCGGATCTCCGAGTTCAACATAAAACCATGCAGGGGATGCTACCTCTGTTTATTTAAAAAAGAACAATGCATACTGAAGGATGATCTGTATCAAATCATCCATGCCATGGAAAAAGCAGATGCGTATATCCTGGTCTCACCCACCTATTTTCTGGGAGCGAACAGCTCGTTAAAACGGTTGCTGGATCGGGGCCTCTCCTTTTATACCCATGCCGATAAATTATGGGGAAAACCATCCATTGGCGTTGGAATCGCAGGGATCCGGGGGAAAGAGGGGTACTCATTGGTGGCTATTGAGAGTTTCTTAAAACTGATCTTATCAGAAATCAAGGCCAGCACCATCTTATACAGTGCCCTTCCAGGAGAAATCCTGTTGGAAAAAAAGAATCAAAGGATCGCTGCGGAATTGGGAAAGGCCCTTCTAGGTTCGTCCATAAAAAAGCGTTCACCATCCTGTCCTCTCTGTGGTGGATCCACATTCTGTTTTCTTGATCGAAATATTGTAAGGTGTGTCTTGTGCAGTAATACCGGTACAATGAGTCTCGAATCAGGAACCGTGGTGTTTCAAATTCAAAAAGATGATCATGGACTGTTTTTAAATAGAGGAGATGTGATCAAACACCGGCAATGGCTCCGGCAGGAGGTGAAACGGTACAAGGAACAAAGAGTTAAATTGCGAACCCTGATCTCGCAATATAAGGACGAAGGAAACTGGATCAAATCTTAAGATAAACGACATCCGGCGAATGGCCTAAATGGAGGCACCAAATCGATCACAACTGATAATAGGAGTTCTTCATGTCTGGAGAAAAAATCTATCCCATTGAGCAAAACAAGAATGGTGTGAGTATTATTTCATTTTCAAACCAAACGAAACCGGATAAAAAATTATTAAAAAAATTTGTGGATTTTCACTGGAAACATTACAAAAATGAATCGCAGTACGTTCCACTTTTAGACTATGAATACCTCGGTTTCAAACTGATCGGTGTCACGGGCTTCTTCGAACCTGACAATCTTTTTTTCAAGCACGCGGATATGAGGTTTTTTTTGGCCCGTAAGGGAACCGAGATTGTGGGACGATGCAATGCTTTTGTCAATCACAAGCATAATGAACACTGGAAGGACAAAGTCGGTTTTTTCGGACAGTTTGAAACCATTGATGATGAAGAAGTCTCTGAATCCTTATTATCTTCGGCCGAATTATGGCTTAAATCCCAGGGCATGGACACCATTCGTGGCCCCCAGAACCTACCGGTCAATGATGCCACACCCGGATTCCTGACAGAAGGATTTGATACCCGACCCGTCATGTACTATCACTACAATAAACCTTACTATGCCGGCCTCGTACAAAAAGTGGGATACAAGCCCTCGAAACGGGTATTATCCTGGGAAGTACCGCCTTCCAAACCATGGGAGGAAAAACTCGTACGGATTTCCCAGAAAGTGGTCGATCGATACAAGGTGAAAGTGGAAACGTGGAATGATCGGCCCCTGGCAATCCGTAAAAAGGAAATGCTGGAAATATATAACGCAGCATGGTATGACAACTGGGGCTTCGTCCCGTTCTCCGAAGAAGAATTTTCCCACATCATCGATGACATGCTGCTAATTATGGATAAAGGACTCTTCATCTTTCTCTATATTGAAGATGAGCCCGTTGCCTTCTTCGGTGGTGTACCCAATGTAACAGAAAACCTCACCCCCATCGGTCCGTTCCGTCATATGGAATTGATCAGGGCCTTGAAGGTCATCTTATTAAAGAACCGCCCCAGGGGTTTTCGATTGGGGTACCTTGGCATCAAACCCAAATATCGCCGCATGGGTTTGGATGGCGTCATGCTTTGGAAACAAAAAATCTATTCCCGAGAAAAAGGATACGAATACTGCGACATGGGATGGGGGTTGGAAGACAATGTCATGACGATCCGACTCATTGAGATGATGGGAGCCAAACCCTCCAAAACCTATACTGTTTACGAAAAACCATTAACATAAATAATATTAATGATTTCTCTGTGTGCTCTGTGGTTAATTTTTGACAAT
>CAZYTI010000284.1:0-6141 GCA_964650065.1 uncultured bacterium | reverse complement strand
ATTATTCTTGCTAAATCCATAGGGGCCACTGGAATTAATCTGGCCGGGATTTGCTGTAGCGCCAATGAAGTTCTTCTTCGACTCGGTATACCTGTTGCCGGTAATTTTTTACAACAGGAGTTGGCCGTTTCAACCGGTGCTGTGGATGGGTTGATCGTCGATGTTCAATGCGTCATGGCTTCACTGGGAGCGCTCTGTAAATGCTATCATACCGAACTCATTGCCACATCTCCCAAGGCCAAGATGGAGGGTGTTCGTTATATGCCCTTCTCTGAGGAGACAGCCTACGAATCCGCTAAAGAAATCGTTCGGTTGTCCGTATTAAATTTTGATAAGAGAGGTAAGGTTGAAATCCCCAGAGAAAAAATGGATCTTATCGCCGGCTTCAGTCATGAAGCCATCAACTACATGTTGGGGGGAACCTTTCGGGGATCCTATGGGCCGCTGAATGACAATATCGTCAACGGCCGGATTAAGGGCGTTGCCGGTGTGGTGGGGTGTAACAATCCGAAAGTCGAGCTCGACTCTGCCCATCTGGAACTGGTCAAGGAACTCATTGCCAACGATATCCTGGTGGTACAGACAGGTTGCTCCGCCATTGCCTGTGCCAAGGCCGGATTAATGGTACCGGAAGCGGCCGCCGAGTTTGCCGGACCCGGTTTGAAGGAAGTCTGTGAGACGGTGGGTATGCCACCTGTGCTGCACTCGGGATCCTGCGTTGACAACAGCCGTATCTTGATCGCCCTTTCCGAGATGGTTCGAGTTGGCGGCCTGGGTGAGGACATCAGTGATCTTCCCGTTGCAGGCGCGGCACCGGAATGGATGAGTGAGAAGGCCATTGCCATAGGACATTATTTTGTGGCTTCGGGTGTCTATACGGTCTTTGGTGTGGGATTGCCCGTATTAGGCAGCCAAGTATTTTCCAGGTATCTTTTTGAAGAGCTGGAACAATTCTACGGTGGTCGATGGGACGTGGAACCGGATCCCAAGAAAATGGCAGAAAAAATAATCGATCATATCGAAAAAAAGAGAGAAAAGCTGGGTATCAGCCAGGCCAAAGAGCGGGTTTTGTATGATATGGAGATGAGGAGGGAGTTGGCTGTAGAATAATGTCGTCACGCACTAAATAATAATTTGGAAATTTAATCTTATAATCATACTGGAAAATAAATTTAAAAATGACAAATGACAAAATCCAAATGCCAAATAAAGATCAAAATCCAAATGACCAAAGGGGACTTATCATAATATTTCATATCTTATTTCAGTCAGGAAACAGCGACTTTTGTGATTTGGGCATTTGAAATTGTTTTGGCATTTGAGCTTTGGCATTTGGCATTCCTTAATAGAGAGTGTAGCTTATTATATCGTTTGATAAAATGATATTTCCCTTTGGAGAAATAGTGCATGTCTAAATTAATTGCAACCCGTGCTATCCGCGGAGCCCATAAACTGGTTGAACGCGCTGAGCAAACCCTAAAGCATGCCATCGCAGAAAAGGGGGGAGACACAAAGGTTGAATTTCCCAACACGGGATACTATCTGCCCATCTCCCATGGCATTCTCGGCCTGAAAATTGAAACACTTAAAGGTCTTGATTCACTGCTTCAGGAAGCAAAACGATTATTACCCTCGATTCCGGAGGAGAAGCGGTGGGTTCCATACCTGGGTCACACTCTGGATGCCGGTATGGCAACCCTCTTTGCGGATGAGATCATCGAGGCCATAAAATATACCGAAGATCCATTGCCCTATTCGACGAATGCCAATCCGGAGGATGGCGAGTTGTGGTTGGGTGCAGCCAACGATATCATCATGCGAGAGCGGGGAATTGAATTCGTAGATGGCACTGCACCGGGTTTTGCCGCTATCGTGGGGTGCTGTCCCTCCAACGAGATTGCAGTGAAAATTGCCCGGGAGCTTCAGGAGAAGAACCTCTATATTTTCATGTCGGCCGGCGCCGACGGTACATCCATGGCAGAACAACTTCAAGAGGAAGGTGTTCAATTGGGTTGGGAAACACGGCTCGTTCCCTTTGGTGCAGATGTCACTGCCACAGTGCATGCATTGGGATTTGCGACGCGAGCCGCCCTTTCTTTCGGAGGTGCCAAACCGGGTGACTTTCATCGGGTGCTTCAGTACAACAAGAATCGCATTTTTGCCTTTGTGCTTGCCTTCGGCGAAGTGGATGATGAAAAACATGCCCAGGCGGCCGGGGCCATTAATTTCGGTTTTCCAACCATTGCAGACACCGATATCGATCAAATTTTGCCTACCGGGATTTGTACTTATGAACATGTGGTCTCCCCGGTTCCACACGACAAGATTGTGTCCAAGGCCATCGAGGTGAGGGGCCTGAAGGTCCATATTTCAGAAGTTCCCATTCCTGTTCCCTATGGTCCGGCATTTCAAGGTGAACGTGTGCGTAAAGAGGACACGTATGTCGACCTGGCCGGGCAAAAAAATCTCGGATTTGAGTATGTGACTTCCCGCTCCATCGACGAGGTTGAAGACGGAAAAATACATATCATCGGACCTGAAATCGATGATATGGAAGAAGGATCCGATTTTCCTTTGGGCATATGGGTCGAAGTCGCCGGACGCAAGATGCAGACCGATTTCGAGCCCATTCTCGAACGTCAGATCCATGATTTTGCCAACTGTGCTCACGACGTTTTTCATATGGGACAACGAGATATCAATTGGGTGCGCATCAGTAAAGACGCAAAAAAGGCCGGTTTTAAGCTTGCCCATATCGGTACGATCATCCACGCCATGTTCCACAGTGAATACACCAATATTTTCGATAAGGTTCAGGTCACCATCATCACTGACGCGGAGGAAGTTGCCAAACGGATCGGCGTGGCCAGGGCAACCTACAGTGATCGGGATAAACGTCTGGCCGGCTTGACCGACGAATCGATAGAGATATTTTACTCGTGCCTGCTCTGTCAGTCATTTGCCCCCAACCATGTATGCATTATCACACCGGAACGTTCCGGATTGTGCGGTGCCTATAACTGGCTGGACGGCAAGGCAGCTCATGAGATCAAACCGGCCGGTCCCAATCAACCGGTGAACAAAGGAAAAGTCATCGATGCTGTGAAAGGCCAGTGGGCCGGTGTAAACGATTACGTGTTTAATTCTTCCCATAAAACATTGGAAATGTTCAATGCCTACAGCATCATCGAATTCCCCATGACTTCCTGCGGTTGTTTTGAATGTATTTCGTGTATCTTACCCATCTGTAACGGGATCATGACCGTGTATCGGGAATTCAGCGATATGACGCCCAGCGGCATGAAATTCTCGACCCTGGCAGGTACAGTGGGGGGAGGATTACAAACCCCGGGATTTATTGGGCACAGTAAGCACTATATCGGCAGTAAAAAATTTATCAGTGCCGAAGGGGGCGTTCTGCGGATCGTATGGATGCATAAAAGTCTCAAAGAAGAAATGGCCGAGGTTATCAATGGAATGGCGGCGGTACAGGGGGTCGAGAATTTTACCGATATGATCGCAGACGAAACCGTTGCCACGACAGAAGAAGAAGTGTTGGTGTTTATCGGTAAGGTGAATCATCCGGCATTGTCGATGGCGGCTTTGTTCTAATAGAAAAAAAACCACAGAGATCACAGAGGTTATAAAGATATACAAAAGGCATGACAATTAGGACTAATAAATTTTCAATAAATAGTTTATATGAATCTCATTATGCTCTGAAAAATGTAAAAAATAATCTTAAGACCAAATCAACAGAGGGTCAAGGCGATAAGTATTTAAAGGTTGGATTGATAAAATATTATTCTGATGATACAATTCTCAGATTAGTCGCTGCGGCGGAACATTTGGCAAATTCGATTCAATGTATGTTAGAAATAACAAATACAGATTTGAAGGAATTCAAAGAAAAAAGAAGCAATCATGCCATTGTTGTTGGAAAATATTTATCAGCTAAATTGCCTGATAATCCGATAACTTCAAGATTATCAAAGATGAAAGAAAATTCCTATTGGTCGAAAGCTATTGAATATAGAGATAAATGGATTCATAATCAACCTCCTCTCCTTGAAGGCTCAGGAATAGTCTTTAAGAGAAAAACACGATGGCTTACCAGTTCAGAAAATTATCACAAGTCAGGTAAATTGAAGCTAATATTTGGAGGTGGTGATAAACCAGATTATTTGATCGATGATTTGGTGGATTTATGTGTCAACTCCTATAAATTATTTTTCGATTTATATGCAGACGTAGTCGATTATTACCATGATCTACTAAAGAATAATCATATTAAGCTTAATGAAAATGTGTTGAGAAATTAAGTTGTAGATTGAATCGAATTTAGTAGAAGGAAGACAATAGTTCAATGCCAATAACCATCGCCATATCCGGTAAGGGTGGAGTAGGGAAGTCCTCTATAGCTGCCCTCATCATACGTTGTCTGAATGAGGCAGGTCAGACCTCCGTTCTGGCCGTGGATGCTGACGCCAATGTGAACTTGAATGATTTATTGGGTGTAGATGTCCAGGAGTCTGTGGGTAATATTCGGGAGGAGATGAGAGAGAAGGTGAGCGACCTCCCGGGCGGTATGACCAAACAACAGTTTTTGGAATATAAAATCCACCAGAGCTTGGTGGAGTCGGACAGGTACGATCTCATCACCATGGGGCGGCCCGAGGGCCCGGGGTGTTACTGTTATGCAAACAATTTACTGCGGGATATCCTGAAGACACTGTCTCAGAATTATCGGTATGTCATCATCGACAATGAGGCGGGTATGGAGCATTTAAGCCGCCGTACGACCATGGATGTAGATATCCTGTTCATCGTGGCCAATTCTTCGGTGCGTGGTGTTCAAACTGCGGGACGGATCGGCCGTCTGATGAAGGAATTGGATACGCGGGTGAAGGAGAAATTTCTTATCCTCAATAGGGTGGATAGATCCCCTGCTTCTCCTGTCCTGGAGCAGATCCATCGGGAGCATCTGGAGTTGCTCAGCACTTTACCGGAGGATCCGGAGGTGCGACGATTGGACGAGAATGGGAAGCCAGTATATCAAATATCGGAACTATCGTCTTTCTATCAGTCGATTCGTGAAATGTGTATCAAAATCATTCCCGGTCTAAGCATAGAAGGATGAAAAAGGATTGCACATGAATTTTGAAATTCCCAAAGAA
This sequence comes from uncultured bacterium, assembly GCA_964650065.1. Classification (GTDB taxonomy): domain Bacteria; phylum Zhuqueibacterota; class QNDG01; order QNDG01; family DSAB01; genus CAZYTI01. The sequence goes on along the minus strand of CAZYTI010000284.1, from coordinate 964 downwards.
CCATCGCAAAGCAATATCAGGACAGTCAAGATCGGTGCCACATCAGAGGAGGGGGGGACTCGGACGAGCACCGTGACGATCGGGGGTACGACGGCCCTCCCGTACCATGCCTTTGAAGGTGAGATGCCCCATGCTCCGGCCATTGCCATGGAGGTATTTGATACCGCTCCCAGCCGGTTCCCGGCGGCATTGATGGATATTTACAAAGATGTCATCGATAAGCCGGGAGAGATGGCCAAAAAATGCGTCGATGAATATGGTGCGGATTTAATCAGCATCCGATTGGATGGAACCCATCCCGATAGAGGAGATAATTCGCCCGAAGCAGCCGTAGAGGTCGTCAATCAGGTACGTGAGTGTGTGGGCGTTCCGCTGATTATCACGGGACATGCCCATTTCAATAAAAACAATGAAGTCCTGAAAAAAGTGACAGAAGTGTTGTCCGGCGAGAATTGTCTTATCAACTGGGTTGAAAAAGACAATTACAAGACAATCGCAGCCTGCTGTCTTGCCCATGGGCACTGCATTGTGGCCCAGTCTCCCATTGACGCGAATATTGCCAAACAGTTGAATATTCAGCTGTCAGATCTGTCTTTCCCCATCGAGAAAATTGTCATGGATCCTCTTTCCAGTGCTGTGGGGTATGGACTCGAATACTCCTATTCCATCATGGAACGGATTCGGCTGGATGGACTGGCAGGTGACGATATGTTGCGCATACCCATGATGATTACTCCCGGACGTGAGAGTGCCCTCTGTAAGGAGTCCTGGGCTTCTGAACAGGATATGCCCATATGGGGGCGGGAAGACCTGAGGGCAGCCTATTGGGAAATCGCTACAGCATCGAGCCTCATTTTGGCAGGAACAGAGCTCTTGATTATGTACCATCCCAAGGGTGTTGAAGTAATGAAAAAATTGATCGGAAATCAACAATAATCCCATTTCCCGGAGTAATAGAATGGCT
>CAZYTI010000283.1:0-6144 GCA_964650065.1 uncultured bacterium | reverse complement strand
TTGGCTGTCAGACAGGTCCGGATCTTCATAATAACCCATGGTTCGAAAGTCATCCAGACCGGACCTGTCTGACAGCCAAAATACGACGAGGTACTTTATCGTTCCCTTGCTGCTGACGGGAAGTTGGTAATGGTATGGATTTTCGTCGATACTGAAATCCATTGATTTTAAATATATCAGATATTCAGGCTTTTCAACGGGTTGTTGGATGTAGGCCGCTATGGCAGTGACCAGGGTATTGGGAGGAAACGGGCCATTGAAGTAAATCGTGCCTTCAATGCCGGCATCCCGGTCCACACGGTTCAAATTTGCAGGGAGTGTGGTTCTGTGATAGGGTGCTTCCGGTGTAAGGTCGAATTCGTAGGGAAGGAATTCATTGTCCAGTTTTAAAGTAAACACGTCCGCCAGATTCGAATTGGTCTCTGTGTTGTACCACCACAGACCGATGGCCTCATAATGTCCCAAGGGTAAATCTATTTCGGTATACACCCGATCGCTATCCAGGGGAATACTGTTGGGACTGAGAAAGAGCTCGTTGATGGCATGTGGAGGAAATACGGGTGCGACGAAAAGGTAGACACCTTCGGTATTCTCGGGAATTTCTTCATTGAGAAAGATCACATCGATACCCAGTCTCCCAGGAACCGGAGCGATACCGTGATCGCAGTGACAGATGAGGAGCCATACGCCCAGGGTAACAATGATCAGAAAAATGAGACAATACTTCGTATTTTTAGTTTTTTTTCTCACAAGACCCTTTCTCGATTATTCCAACAGCATGAGTTTCTTTGAGCGAGCATGGTTGCTCGAGCTCAGTTCGTAAAAATAGAGTCCTGAAGCCACATGCTGGCCGAGATCGTCGAGACCATCCCAATGGGTTTGGTGTGAACCGGCCTCGATCATCTCATCGATTAACGTCCTGATGATTCGTCCGCTCACACTGATAATTTGCAATCGAATCCACTCTCTTCCGGGAATGGTGAATGAGATCCGTGTCGAAGCATTGAAAGGATTGGGGTGATTTTGAAAGAGTCGGAAACCGGCCGGACTTTGTATGGTTGCCTCTTTGGTCACATCGCTTTTCAGGGACGAGGCAGTTTCAACGGGATTGCGAATTATGCTTGCCAGTCTTTCACCATCTGATTTTTGCAGATTTATTTCCGGAATTAAAAACATGGTCAAGTCGAGATCGAGATTGAGACTGTCCCTGCCATCGCTGATAAAGAGGATGCCGTGATCTCCGTAGGAAATGTTATCGCCGGTATCCAAATTTCCGTGATATGCATCGTCGGCTTGCCCCCCTTGCAGATCGTCATGATAGTATAGTTTCAGGGTATCCCAATCCGATTCCTGGAGCGCAAAATGCCAGAAAACGGAACCAGGTGTGCCTGATATCAATGACCATTCGCTTACGGGAAGATCGATGGTGGGATCCGTAATATCGGGTTGACCGTCGATCAGGATACCGTCGTTGTATTTATTGTAAAATATCATGCCATTCGCGTTGGAATTGAAATCCCAGGATTGTCGTGTGCTGTTTAGAAATATCGAGATATCTGCAAATGGGAACGATTCTCTCAAATCTTTCGTGGATATGCTGGCGCCAGTTTCAATACCAGCACCAAATGGATAGAATTTTGTTGTGAGATAAAAGTTAGTATCTTTAGAAGTATAGGTTCCAATTTTTAGATTTTGAGGCGCTTGCCGAATCAACCGGACAATGGGTTTCTGGGTCACTTGAATATCATTATGAATATATAGATATTCCTCCGTCATGATAATCTCAATTGGTGAAATAGGTAGATCAATAATACCGCCAAAACGAATCTTTTGAGTGTCAAAAATATCCTGGCCATTTCCCCGGGCTCTTTGACGATCATGTCTTTGAGTAAACCATACGTATTGAATCCCAGGGTGTAATAGGATGTGGTCACAAGATCTTCCTCGTCATGATATTCGAATCCATAGGGAGATGGTACGGCTTCCTGAATGGTTGACGAACGAAAGAGATAAGCATAGGCTTTGTTATCCGGATCCAGGGGATCGGCCACAACGAGTTCCAATCTTGCATGGGTTTTGGCTTCATCGTTGTCTATCCATGCTCGGTCTGGTGCTTTATCACCCAGATCTCTCACGATGAAAACGAGTTCATCGTGGTCGCCGAGGATATTGTCGTGATTGTCTACATCCCACGCTTCCGGAATAAAATAGAACCATCGACTTCGAGGTTCGTTGTAGGGATCGATCCCATAAGTTTTTTCGTCGATCTGGAAGGGTATCAAACGCCATGTTTGAGTGATCCCATCGTATGCGTATAAAAAGATCTCATCAATTGGGAAGCTATAGAAAGGCGCTAGAACACCGCCAGCCAGGAGAACGGGCTCAAAAGATCGCTCAACACGGAGGTTTTGGGCATGTGTTGTATTTATCGGGTGGAAGACGTTTAATATGAAAACACCAATTATGGAATACTTAATTAATCGAGTTCGCAGATACATTTGATGCCTCCTGTGAATTGGCTAAGATTGGATTTTTATATGTAATCAAATATTTTACCAAAATCAAACAAAAAATAGTTATTCCATAATTAAATTCAGAATCTTTCTTTTAAAACGATGGTTGACAAATTGGATTTTATCGATTATATTTAAGGTCTATAAATACTGAATAGAAATGGTGAATAAAGTATGGCTTCAACATCAGAATTCAGGAACGGTCTGGTCATGAAAATGGATGGTGTGCTTTTCTCTATTGTTGAATTTCAGCATGTGAAACCGGGAAAGGGAGGTGCTTTTGTTCGAACACGCCTGAAGAACGTGAAGTCAGGTCGTGTCATTGATCGCACCTTCCGTTCGGGAGAGAAAATCGAAGCTGTGCGGTTAGAAAGAAGGACACTTCAGTATCTTTACCTGGGAGATAGTGAGTTTGTGTTCATGGATACCCAATCATACGACCAAGTTTCTGTCTCAGAGAAAGTTGTCGGTGATGCGGCAAAATTCATGAAAGAAGGTATGGAAATAGAGATCCTGTTTCATGGAAATGATGCCATTGGTGTGGATCTTCCCATATTCGTGGAGTTGAAAATTGCCAAGACAGATCCCGGTGTTAAGGGAGACACGGCGTCGGGAGGATCCAAACCGGCCACGCTTGAGACGGGCGCCGTGATTCAGGTTCCCCTATTTCTGGAAGAGGGGGAATTGGTCAAGGTCGATACACGGACTGGGATTTACGTTGAAAGAGTGAAATAGCGAGAGGAGGTCCGGGGAGATGATATTATGGATATGAATATAATCAAACGTCTTGTAAAATTGGTTGAAACCAGCGATATTGAGGAGTTGGAAATTCAGGAGGAAGGCTTCCAGGTTCGTATTAACAAGGGAAAAAGTGTTGGACAAGGCCCCATGATCGCGGCTGTGCCCGCTGGCATTCAAGCGTCATCTCAGGCCGCGGTGCCCGGTCCCCAAGGAGTCCCGGACCCCGAAGTACAGGCTGATCCCTCATCAGGAGCGATATCGGATAATACTGCGGAAATCTGTTCGCCCATGGTGGGGACTTTCTATCGGTCTCCCTCTCCCGATGCCGCGCCCTATGTCGATGTCGGGGATACGATCCGGCCAGGAAAGATCCTCTGTATCATCGAAGCGATGAAATTGATGAATGAGATCGAGGGAGAGGTCTCGGGCAAGATTGTAAAAATTTTGGTTGAGAATGCCCAGGCTGTCGAATATAACCAGCCCCTCTTCTTGATCGAGAAATCATAATATAGACCATGAATGATGAGACGGGTTATTTTCTGTGATTAAAAAGATACTCATAGCCAATCGGGGCGAGATAGCCCTGAGAGTTATCCGGGCTTGTAAAGAGTTGGGCATCAGTACGGTGGCCGTTTATTCAGAAGCCGACAGGGACTGTCTGCACGTTCGATTTGCCGATGAAGCGGTTTGTATTGGCCCGCCGATACCCAGCGAAAGTTATTTGAATATCCCCCGGATTATCAGTGCTGCGGAAATCAGTGATGCCGATGGTGTCCATCCAGGATATGGATTCTTGGCTGAAAATGCTGAATTTGCAGAGATCTGTGAGACTTCCAACCTGACTTTTATAGGACCCTCTTCAAAAATGATATTGCGGATGGGAGATAAGATATATGCAAAGGATCTGATGAAGCGTGCCGGTGTACCCGTGATTCCTGGCAGTGAAGGGAGTGTCAAAGATGAGAAAGAGGCGCTGAGTCTGGCCACAGAAATCGGATATCCGGTGATCATGAAGGCTGCTGCCGGAGGCGGTGGACGGGGGATGCGCATCGTACGATCAAAGGAAGAATTGTCCTCAGCCTTTGCCATGGCTTATGCTGAAGCTCAGGCCGCTTTTGGAAATTCTACTTTATACATGGAGCGGTATTTTGAAGCTCCCCGTCATATTGAAATACAGCTCTTGGGGGATGGTAAGGGAGAGGTGATTGCATTAGGTGAGAGGGAGTGTTCCATTCAGCGAAAACATCAGAAACTCATCGAAGAATCTCCTTCTCCCGCTGTAGATGCTTCTCTCAGAAAAAGAATGGTGGAAGCGGCATTGGCCGGTGCCAAGGCGGTCAATTACCGGAGTGCCGGGACCGTTGAATTTCTTCTGGATGAGAACAGGCACTTTTACTTTATGGAGATGAACACGCGTATTCAAGTGGAGCATCCAGTCACAGAGATGGTTTATGGTATTGACCTCCTCAAGGAACAAATCCGGGTCGCTGCCGGCGGTGCACTTACCGAGATACATGCGACGATGGAACCGAAGGGACATGCCATTGAATGTCGAATTAACGCAGAAGATCCCTTTAAGGGATTCCGACCCATGCCCGGGAAAATCACCAGTTTCCACGTTCCGGGGGGGTTCGGGATTAGAGTGGATACGCATGCATATGCCCAATACATGATTCCTCCATTCTACGATTCACTCCTCGCAAAAATCATTTCCCATGGTTTTGATCGCGAGGAGGCATTGAATCAGATGACCAGGGCATTGGAAGAATTTATTATCGAAGGTATTCCAACGACGATTCCCTTTCATAAGCAAATTCTGAATCATAAGAAATTTGTGGCAGGAGATTTTAACACCCGTTTCCTCGAAGATATTAAACTCGAACCCGAATAAAAAAATAGGTGAGCATTATGAACATTCCTGAAAATCTTCATTACACCAAAGACCATGAATATGTTCTCGTAGAAGGCGATATTGCCACTATCGGAATAACCGATTACGCCCAGGGTGAGCTGGGTGACATCGTTTTTATCGAATTCCCGCAGGTGGGGGATACAACGAAACAGCTGGAAGCCTGTGCCAATATTGAGGCCGTGAAAGCGGTGTCGGATCTGTACGCCCCTGTTTCCGGAGAGGTTGTAGAAGTGAACTCCGAGCTCGAGTCTAATCCCCAATTGGCCAACAAGGATCCGTACGGTGAAGGATGGATACTGAAGGTAAAGATGTCCGATCCGGGTGAGCTCGATTCGCTCATGTCGGCAGGTGATTATAAAAATCTGATCGAATAGATCCTGCACTTGATTCGTCAAACCAGCCCCATTTGATATGGGGCTTTTTTACTTTTAATATTAATGATTCACCACAGATTTGCACAGAATGACACGGAAAAAAATTGAGTGGATTAAAAGGATGATTTATCCAAGGGTAATTATCTGATAGGGGAGGAGAAAAGAAAATGATGGACAGGTTGAAAACTCGATTGGGTACTGTTACCATCATGTGTTTGGGACTGGGGATGAACTTTGTGACGGTTGCACAAGATGGAGAAATTCTACAGGAAAGACTCCGTGTGGATGGCCAACGTCTTGAACAACGAATCATGATACTTGCCCAGTATGGTGGACTCCCCAACGGGGGTGTTCATCGTGTGGCTTACAGTGAAGCCGATAAACAGGGACGTCAATATCTCATTTCCCTGATGCGGGAGGCTGGGATGTCTGTGCGGATGGATGCAGCCGGCAATATCATTGGGAGGAGAGAGGGTCAAGATCCCAAGCTTCCGGTGATTTTGATTGGATCCCACAGTGATACGGTCCCGGAAGGGGGTAAATACGATGGCGCCCTGGGAGTATTGGCAGCAATCGAATGCGTGCAGGTTCTGGAAGAAAATGG
>CAZYTI010000282.1:1528-6152 GCA_964650065.1 uncultured bacterium | reverse complement strand
AGCCTCCCAATTTATTTAGGAGTTTCTCGCCCTGGTATTCGTTATCCAAGAAATCAAACAGCGTGCCTGCATGGAGGAGGGTTTCAAGCTGGTTGCCACCGAACAGGTCCACCAATGCGTCTCCAAACATGGCCTTGTCTATTCTGTCCACGAAAGCCTGTTGATTCGCCTCATAAAACGCTGCATTTTTCGGATCGACTTTTTTCAAACCGATTAAAATATTCTCAGAAACCTTCTTCCAGTTCATGGCACTGGTCTGGATGTGCGGATTGCCCAGGACATGAATATCCCCTTCCGAACGACTGATGGTCGCCGGTATCTCGAGGATATCGATACCAGGTGAGGCCGTGACAAATCCGGAAGCCCCATCCATGATATTTTTATTACGCGCTTTATCCATCAACGTAGGCAGCCACATTTCCAAATCACACCCGGTGGCCACTAGCATATCGGCTTTTTTCAGTTTGAGGGCCAGGCTGGGTTTGGGTGGTACGAAATGGGGATCCTGATCACCGTAGGAGAGATAATCCACTTCCACAAAATCTTTTCCTATCTCCTTGACAATAGAGGCAAAATCTGAAAAGGTTGTGATAACGAAAATTTTATCTGCTGTTGCCGCACTTGTGATTAAAGGAAGCATGAAACAGCAGAACAGGTACCTTAATTTGAGTATTTTCATAGCAGCACTCCTCTGTTTGGTCCATTCATTCTTAATTCTTAATTCTAAATTGTTTAGTACGCTTCATGCTTATGCGGCCCCATGGCCCAATTGGTCTGAAATGTGAATCGGCTATCACTCTCATCAAAATTGCGGTTTATGTAGGTATACTGGAACCGGACAAAGACAAACTCACTCTGCCAGTAATCGAAGCATATGGCCAATCCCTTCTCTTCACGATCGTTATCCCAGGGAAGTTGCGAATAATCGATCCTGCCGCTCATGAGCCAGCGTGCATTGAGACGGCATTGAACGGATGAGAAAAATCCCCACGCATTCATGGAACCATCGGGCAGCTCTCTATGAGAGTAAAGGAACTCTGTTCTCCATTCAATCCCCCTGTATTTTACCCTCTCCGGTGGTGCCCATTTGAACGTGAGATCCGCTCCTCCAACGACAGTTCGAAATGTCTCATCAGGATCGTTTTTACCATAGGCACCACTAAAACCAATTTCGAAATACGTGCTTCGGTTTATATCATAGAAATTTTTTAAATGACTGACTATAATTAAGTTGTGCTTTCCTTCGCTGGTATAACTGTGATCGACCCCACCTGTAACCACTTCCAAATCCATTTCATTTACATTTGCCGTTATCGATGGAAGCAGAAAGTTAGCGGCGATTCCGAATCCTTTTAGCGAAGTGAGCCCGAAAAAGTTAGTGAGAACCAGAGGTCTCTCAAACTGGGGTAAAGCATGGTCGTGATAGCGATTCAATTTACCAAATTGGGTCTTATATTCTCCCAGTTTTAAATTCATATTCAGGGGTAGATTGAGCCATTGCATATAACCTTCTTCCAGCATAACGCCTTCTCTACCGAATGAAATGAATACTTTTCCCCTGGAATAGGGATCCAGGGCCGATTGCAATCCCAATTCCATCTCCCTCAGAAAAAGCTGGCCCGTGCCCCACGACACTTCCGAGGGGACACGGTTATAATCGCTCTCTGAGGTACCATAGACAAAGTAATAATCACCTCCCAGACTGATATTCGGATTCAAAGCGGATTGAGTTCTCAATCCACTGTAAAATTTTCGATCCATGGCGACTTTCACTTCCTTTTTTGCCTGACTGAGACTTTTGGCCATGTCCAGCAGTTTTTTCATCTCATCTTCTGTCTCAGTTTTTTGGATCTTTGTAAGAATCTCTTTGAGCTGGTTTTCCAGTTTCTCAAATCGGGTATCGCTGGTCATTTTCAATTCGGCGATCTGCTTCTTCAAATCCTCAATCGTTTCCTGCTTGGACTGTGCAAAAACGGTTGCTGAAATGAGTATCATCAACGAAAATAATAAGCATTTTCTCAACATCATAGGCGTCCTCCCCAGAATCTATTTACATATTGACATCGCTCACGAGTACGCAAATCTTCTCATTAATGTGCCCGTGGCATACCGATCGTAATTAAAATGAAAAGTTACGAGATGAAGCAAAGGATGATCTGTCGATAAATGTATTTAAGCCTTGGAAGGGGGTGCTCTTGAGAAGTTACCTGAGAAAAAGATTTGTTTATTAAAGAGATGAAATTGTATGAACGGTGCTTGATCCAGGTAAACGAGGGGATCGTGAAATGCATCCAATACCGCATTGACACCCGTGTTCTCTGCTTGGAATTGAGTATCCCATTGACATGCAGGGCAATTCTCGTGAAAACTCCAATCGAACTCATGGTTATGACTCAGACAGGATATGGAATAAATTGTTGTGAAATTACCCAGTAATAAAATGAGTGAAAAGGCGCGTAACGACAATTTAAATGCCTTCTTCATAGTAAATCATACCATAAATAGTTAAAAAGTTGCATTTTTAATATAATCAAAAAATCGAGATTTGCAAGTTACATTTTTCAAAGTTGCCGGACAGTATATCCTCTTTTTTTCAGTAAAGCAATAATCCCGTCGTCACCAAGAAGATGACCGGCACCCACAATGACCAGAATATTATTATCCTGTCTTAGATAAGTTTCAATCCGGGGAAGCCAGCTCATGTTTCTTTGATAAATAAATCTTTGATATATATCGGGATATTCTCTAAAACTTGTCAATACGAGACTATCGAGTCTGGTTGTATTCCCCGTCTCCCATGCGTCGATAAGGTCATCGATGTCTTCTTCAAGAATATCCAGCTCCCTCAATGTTTGAAGAATAAATTCTTTTTGGTTCATCTTGGAAAGTGTATCGAACAGGTCTATTTGAAATTTGACGGTCTCCAGGTCACCTATCTCCTTACCCGCTGATTTGGCTTTATTGAAAAAATACTTGTCAATCCCATAATTGGGATTAAAACCCAAACGCTGCAGTTTGAGGGTCATCAAAGTGACCGTTAAAAACCAGGGCTTAAACCGGGTCATTTGCTCTATATTCAAACCGAGATCCTGAGAAATCTGCTTTACCAGGGTATAGGTCTCTTCATCCAGACTATTCTCAAGCGTGGTTCCATCTGTAAACATGCCTTTTGACATAATCATCATCTGCGTACTGAGCGACTCGGCACTGTCCAGGTGGATCTCAAACACCAATTTTTCTGCATCCAGGTAGGCATTCTCTATTGATTGCTTTAATGGATAATTCTCCTTCTTAAGTATGTGAACGGAACCAAGCAAATAAACCGTGTTCTTCTCTGAGGAAATCCTCCACAAACAGCTCTTGCCCTCAATGGTTGGTGAATCCTGACCACGCACCGTAGACATAATGATGAAAAATATTAAAACAATGTCAACAAAAAGAATTTTTCTTTTCAATATCATCATGACATCCTTATTAAAGTATCAATAATTTTCAGTGAAAATCTGTGTAATCAGTGGTTGTCTTTAAGTAATTCTCGTGCCACAGCCAATTTCTTCCCGGGTCGTCAGAATGACACATTCCGAGCCATCATCGGTTTCTGCGGCCAACAGCATACCCTCAGAAAGTTCACCACGAAATTGGGTCGGTTTCAGATTGACCAATACGACGATTCGAGCTCCTAAAAGGTCCTCCTCGGTATAGTAAGGCACCAGACTACTGACAATTTGTATGCTTTTTTCAACACCAATGTTCACCTGGATTTTGTACAGTTTATCAGTACCAGGAATCCTTTCGATTTGCATGATTTTTCCAACCCGAATATCCAGTTTACTGAAATCAGAATACGTTACAACAGCCATCATTCCCTCCATAAACCCATTCTCAAGAGGTCTTTGTATTTTCCATCCACAAACACTTCATTTCGTAAAATGCCCTCTACTCGAAAGCCGATTTCTTCATTGAGTCTGATATTGCGGATGTTTGTATCCAGAGTGTTCAAATAAATCTTTTTCAAGTCCAGTGTTTCAGTACCATATCGAATCCATAGACGCGTCGCCTCCTTGCCCAGACCTTTGCCCCGCATATTCGGCTCACCAATCAATTTTCGCAGTTCGGCCTTAAATTGCATCACATCATAATTGAGAAATGCGACAGCCCCGATGGGCGTATCGTCCATTAAAGTCACCACGCCTAGGATATTGAATTCATAATTGATAAACTTGTCGATGGTTAACGTCTTCGCTGTGGTAATCGATAACAAAAAATTGCGTCCATAGGCATCGGCCATCCATTTCTTAAACAGTGGCTTGTCTTCCTCTAAATGAAAAGCCCGAATTTTTATTCTCTCTCCGATTAATGGGAGTGATATAGGTTGAGACGTTTTAAAATCGGCTTTAACTCTGTCATCGGCTTCGGTGGTTTTTTCGGGCCTGAGACCGACGCCATCCTGAGGTCCCATAGCACGATCCAGTATGTAATTCACAAATCGCACATAATCCACCTGTTTAAAACCGTATGCGGAACTTTCTTTAAAAAAATTCCTCGCCAATGTTTCTAATGTGGTTTCCGGGATACTTGATTTTGAATTTTCCATTTCAAATTCCTCTCCATGACTGAGAAAAAT
>CAZYTI010000282.1:0-1518 GCA_964650065.1 uncultured bacterium | reverse complement strand
ATACCCGATATTTCCTAATTTGATATTATCTTTTTTGTCAGTCTTGGTGATGAATTTGAAATTGAAAATTCCTCTCCATGACTGAGAAAAATGATGATCTCACTTCCTTCGCGACGAGACCCGATACTTCCGAAAGTGAACAAAGTCGTTTCAGCGATGAATCGGTGCTTTCGATTATACGAGCTTATATCCGATATTTCGCAGAAAATCTTTACGTTTTTGGATATCCGGTTCCCCTTCCACATCCAATGGAGGTTCACCATCCACAACGCCCAATATCCCTCTCCCCTGTTCCGTCTCACCCAGGATGACCTGGGTGGGATTGGCCGTGGCGCAAAAAATCCCACAGATTTCAGAAACCTGCCTCAATTGAGGAAGTACATTGATCGGGAATACATTTCCCAAATACAGGATGAAACTGTGACCTGCCGCAATCTTCATGGCATTTTTCTTTGCTAGATCGATCAATACTTCGTCCGTCCCGGTCCAGCGCACGAGACGGGGTCCTGAAGCTTCACAAAAAGCAAATCCGAATTGAATACCCGGAACTGACTGAACCAAAACCTCATGTACATCCTCGACTGTCTTAATGAAATGGGACTGCCCTAAAATGAAATTCATCTCATCGGGTTTCTCTATTTGTATCACTTTGAGTTCCATGATTACCTCTCCAGTCAACTTTGACATTATCAGATAATTGACTTCGATAACAACATAGAGCGTAGTCCGTAAAGCGTTGAGCGTTTTACAAGACGCTCAACGCTTTACGCCTTACTCGCTATGGATTTTCGTCGCGCTTGATCCCCTAAAACAGAAATGAAGGCATTTGGGTGTTTGCCTTCATTTATCTTTTTAAGGAACATTTCAACGAGCTCGGTACAACATATATCGCCCATCAAAATCTTATTGCGAACCGTTTCGCAATCCAGCCTTGTATCCTGCAAGCGGTAACCTATCTCATACGATAGAACACAAATATTCCATTAGAAATAAAATGGATCACTCTTTCTCTGTCTCTTTTTGCTCGTTCTCTCCCTTATCTATCTCCTTCATTTCATTCCCAACTTGTTTCATACCATCCTTGAATTCTCGTATGCCTTTTCCCAATCCACGAGCTAATTCGGGAATCCGCTTCGCCCCAAATAGAAGCAACACGACAAGGACTACGATAAAGATTTCCATATGACCTGGCATACTAAACATTGCCCTTTACCTCCTCATTTGACTTTCACTGTCCAACTTCATCCTTGTAAACCGTTATCGTCATCTTCGATTATTTTTTGAAACTCGTCCTTTACATCTCGAGTGGCCTTTTGAAACTCTTGGAATCCTTTTCCAAATTTCTTCGCAAATTGAGGTAACTGTTTACTTCCAAAAACAAGTAAAATGACCATTAGGATAATCAATAGCTCCACAGATCCAATATTCATGATTCACCCGCAAACGAATTTTTATCTTTACCTATAAAAAATCCTGCTAAAGTAACCTCTCCACTTCTCATTGTCCCTGCCCAATGCC
>CAZYTI010000281.1:0-6165 GCA_964650065.1 uncultured bacterium | reverse complement strand
ACTCTATCGAGGAATTCGTGGTATGTTTGAATTGCTTTCTTGTAATTTCCCATTTCGAGATAGAGATTGGCGAGCTGCCATCGGGAACTGTTAAAATTGTCATTGATATCCAATGCCTTTTTCAGCTTTTTTTCAGCTTTTTGATAATCCCCGTAGAGGAAATATATTTCACCCATGCTGTCGTATGGATTTGCCTCATCGATGGCCAGGTTTTTATACTTATTTAAAAATGATAAAGCTTTTTCAAATTTACCGATATTCGCATATGCATAACCCAGCCGGTTATAGGCGATTCTGTAATTTGGATCGGATTGAATGGCATTTTTAAAATAGACGATCGCTTGATCATAATTGTTCCATTTTGCATACAAGTCGGCCAATGTATAATTGGCGTCCCGGTCCTTGGGGTATTCATCCAGCCAATCATGGAGCGTCTTCATAAAAAGGGACGCATCGTTATTCACACCGGCATTAAAGAGATCGATCTGATAGCGTTCCTGGGGAGTGGCCTTTACACGTAGTGTCATCAATTCTTGTAACAGAGGATACGCAAGATTGTCTTGACCTCGACCTGCATAAATCGGATAAAGATCGAGATAGGCTGAAATAAAAGTGGGATCCAATTCGATGGCTTTTTCAAAATGGGGAATGGCTTCTTCGACCATATACTTATTCATAAAATCATCGCCGGTCGTATAAGATTCCCATGCTTCCAATGAATTGGTCGTTAACTCAGCGATACTTTGATTCCAGTCTTCGTCGCTTTCATCCGGTTGGAGATCATCCATTATTTTCTGGGTCAGCTGATCAACCATGCTGAACAGGTTTTCCAATCCAGACCCCTCCACACTTTCTTCTCGCAATATTTGACCTTGATCGGTTTCATGAACCTTGACATGGATACGCAGAGAGTCACCCCTTCTGGAAATATTGCCTGTTAAAATAATTTCCGAGTTGGCCTCTTTGCCCATGATCGCAGCCATGTCCATATCGATTTCACCGGTAGAGGGTGTATTGTCCAGTCGTTCAAGAATTTCCAGTAACCGATCGGAGGTCAAAACAGATAAATTGGGTGATTGGGAAAGGGCACGAATGAACATTTCTGTCAATCCTTTGCGGAGCCAATCTAAATTTTGATCACCCGTCTGATTCTCGAAAAACATGACGGATACAGCACGTCGCAATGTGGGCTCTAAGTGGATCGTGGTCGTCAGTTGTGCATCTCTCTCAGCAGTGGTGGTTTGTTCAGCTAAATTGATCTTACGCTTGTTTTGTGGCGCTTTTTGACAGTGGAGGGTGAATAGCAGGATACCATATATGAGAAGGAGGTGTTTTATCTTCATTTATTATCCTTCGATAGATTTCTCAACCTTTTATGTGTCTTTCAGGGTGAATTTATTTTTGATTTAAGTCATCCTCAATATCACCATTGTGAGATCGTCATGTTGGGGGGCATCTTTTACAAAATTGTTGACCGTACGGATCATTTTTTTGCGAATATCAATGGCACTCTGATGGTCGAGCTGATTCATGAAGTCGATCAAACGGTGTTCGCCAAACGCCTCTTCACCGATGTTCATTGCCTCGGAAATGCCATCGGTGTAAAATAGAAACACGTCTCCAAATTTGTAATGTATCCGTTGTTCGGTAATGTTTTGATTGAATTGGGTTCCCTTCTCCAATCCCAAACCAATTCCGCTTGGCGTAAAGGTTTGGGTGTCTGAGTTGAGGGTGTCCCGCATGAGAAGGGCATTGTGACCCGCCCTGGATAGGGTGAGGATTTTTTTCTTTGTGTCGATGGTGGCGTAACTCATCGTAACAAACATGTTGCGATCCATAACTTCGTATAGCCGTCTGTTGAGTTCTATGAGAAGGTGTTATGGGGACGTCAGGATCGATGAGAGGGAAAGCATCATTCCCTTGACCACGGCCATATAGAAAGATGCGGAAACCCCCTTGCCGCTCACATCCGCCACAACGACTCCAAGGGTGCGGTCATTGATTCGGAAATAATCATAATAGTCACCGCCCACTTCCTTGGCAGGAATACAGATGCCATCGATTTCCATACCTGGCATTTTGGGCTCGTGCTGGGGTAGCAGGTTCTGTTGAACGGTACGGGCAATTTCCAATTCCTGCTGCAATCGTTCCCGTTTCGTGAGTTCTTCCAACAATATGGTATTTTCAATGGCGAAGCAGCTCTGGCCAATTAATGTACTTAAGAATTTTTTCTCGTCCTCCGAATATGGAATGTCTTTAGGATGACTATCCAGCAGGAATAGTCCCTGAACGCTGTTCTGGATAAGAACGGGTGCCAGTATGGCTTTCCGGCCCATATCGGCGATATTCGGTAATTGCTCGTAGAATTCAATATGTTCCTTAAAAAATTCCAATTGTTTCGGATGACGATGGGCCAATAAAAATTCATACAGAGCATGAGGACATGTCAGGGACAGATGTTGAGCGACAGGCTCGGGATGCGAACCTGTCAGATGATACATGTACTTATCCTTTGGATCTCGGATAAACAGAAAACACTGCTTTGCGTTCAAGGCCAGGGAAATGCGTTCGGTGATGAGGCGGGTGATTTTTTTAAACTCAAATGTGGTGCTGAGGATACGACTGAAGTCTTCCAGCAATGCTTTGTCTTTTAATCCTTTTGTCATATAATTGAAAGTCTCTGCCATCTCACCAATCTCATCACGAGACTGGAGATCTAACTCTTGGCGTAGATCGCCCAAAGAAATTTTGTGCATGGCTTTGGTGAGTTTTCCCAGTGGAGTCAGGATCCTCTGACTGATGATGAATGAGACAATGATACCCAAGACAATAAATATGAGTGCAAGATTTAAATTACGATATAGATTGCTACGCATTTCGTCGTTCAGATCGACTAAAGAGAATCCAACTTTGACCACACCCAGATCATTACCGCCACTGATGATGTTCACTGATTTGGATTCCATGTCCCTCTGGCTTTCTTCGGCCAATTGTCGTTGATCCAGTCTCCAAACAATGCTGGCCTGTTCCCATCGATCCATGATTTGATCGTCACTCAAATCAATCCAATCGGTATTCAAGGCATGTATTTTTAATTGGTTTCTATCATCCAAAACAGCGATGTAGACGATTTCAGGATTTAGTTTGAGTTGGTTGTCGATATAGGTTTGGTATACATCCCAATCCTCTGTTTCCACAGACCGAATCGTTGCAATGTGGCTGGCCAATTGTTCCATTCTCTGCTTCATATGATCGACACGAAGATTTAACTCCCGTATCGTGAAAATATAGGTAACGATTCCCATCATCACGATGACCAACAAGACGATTGAGAATGTAATTTTTAGCTTAATACTAATTTTCATGATATTCGATGATTACGTGTTTAATCTTATTAAATATGATATTTATATGGAATTATCTCGCCAAAGTTCCCGATCTCTTTATTGTAACGACTTTTTATTGATTTGTCAACAGGAATTTACATCAAAATCAGAACAATTTATTGGGAGGATTGTCTTGTTTTAAATAGATGAAACGATTCAATAATTGTATATATTGACTCCATTGTCGGCCGGGCTCGGAATCTCTCTCGATAATATGAATAAGTGCATTGGCCTTGGAGTCCATCTCATCGGAGTAGTAGAGGATCATGGCTTCCAGTGTCTGAGGTAAGACGGGTGAGCCGTGTTCCAATTGTCCTTGATGACTTAAAATCAAATGAATGAGTTGTTTCTTTATCTCCTGGGGGAAGTCGCTTTCCTTTTCAATTTTCTCGATGAATTCACGGACCCTTTGAGCGCCGATAGAGATGTGACCCCAGAGGCGTCCCTCATCGGTAAAGTCGATAAATCCCTGCTGGAATCCATATTCTTCGATCTTCCCTATGTCATGCAGAAGAGCACCGGCAATGAGAAGATCTCGATCGACCATTGGGTAAAGCTGTGACATGGTCTCACAAATTTTTGCAACGGCCAGTGTGTGTTCCAACAGACCTCCGAGATAGGCATGATGCCATTGTTTTCCACCGGGTGCATCTTGGAAACGGCTTAACCACCAGGAATCGTTAAAGATAGAATTCAGAAGTCTATGAAGATGGGGATTTTTTATGGATATGATGGTTTCGTTCAAGGATTGAGAGAGATCCTCTATATCCTTTGTTCCCTTTTTAACAAAGTTTTTGCTCTCGACACCATCCGAGGGTTCGGCTTTTCGAATCCGTTCGACTGATAACTGAAGGATATCGTTGTACGTTAATGTGTTGCCCCTCACTTTAACGATATCGCCAACCTGAATAGCATCATAGACCGATTTAGCGTCCTCCCAAAGTGTAGCTGAGATTCTCCCAGTGGCATCTCCCAGCCCCAGGAGGAGATAGGGTACACCATCTCTCTTCGTTTTGATTTCTTTTTTTCGTAACACAAAGAAACCTGTGATTTTTTCTCCGGTTTCAAAATTTCGAATTTTTTTGGATGTATTCACAGTCTCAGTCATCTCATTTCTCCGGTTGTACCTTCAGTAAATCCCAACCGGATTGGACGATTCTTGTGGTATCAGTCAGGTTGGGATGGTATAGATTGCCAAGGTAAAGGGGCAGTTGATCCCTATAGTGCGGTTCTAAAGGTTGACCCGATTGACCCGTGGGTATCACGGAAATCGAATTGTTTAAATTATTTAAGTCCGCAATGAAGCGGGCCGATGGTCCTGTATCGACCAGGTAGTCTTTTTTCAATTTACCATACATATTATACATCGTTGTCTCGGAGCCGCCCACATGAAATGGACCCAGATTGAGGGTTTTACCGAGCAGGGGATGTTGGCCCAGGGGATGTTCAAAAACCAAGGTATGCAATTCCCCCTAGGTCCACCTGGTTATGTCCGTACCCAGGCGTTCTTTGAGGATAGTCACTGCCTCCTGATAACTACTCAAGATCAGATCTTCCTTTGTTTCCCTCACGTACGGGGTCGTAACGTCGTCGAACCAGGTTGTCTGTTCGTCTATCAAAAGGTGTTTCACTGATTTCAGGGTGAATGATTGGAATTGTATGATGTTATTGAATGAGGAATCACCCAACTCATCCCGCATGAGGTTTTCGGTGAAAGAGGTCAGGAATACTTCGATGAGGGCTGCTTCGAGACTTCCACTCTTCATTTGCCCATCCCATTGGGAGAGGTTTTCTATCAATGTCGCTTCCAGGGAATCCTCGAACACATGGTTTTTTAAGTCGGGTAGAATTAGGGCCAATATCTCTTTGGAATAGACGGAATGAACATCACTCTGTAGTTTTCTTAGATCCATGAGGGAGATCTTTTGGTTTTCAGAGATGAATTGCATTGTCCGATTCAAGAGGGAAAAATGCTCATCCCGATGGGGTGAGAATTCGTCTGTGATAAGTGCTGGAGTGATGAAGCCCTGTTCTGGATTTTTTATCGAAGGTAGATGATCATAGGGTAATGTTCCCTTCCAATCGGTTGAAGGAGCTGAACCCATCATGGGGAGAAAGCCTTTTCCTCTCTCGCGTAGAGGAATCATTCCCACGGTTTGGATAGCAATATTTCCTTTTCGGTCTGCAAAGAGCATATTGAGGCATGGTGTTTTGAAATGTCTCAACGCTTCTCTGAACTCCTCCCAGCTGGCTGCTCGATTCAGATGGTACAGTGCCCTGCCTTCGTCGCTGATTTCATGTCCAGTCCAGCGGAGCGAGAGGGCATAGGATGTCTCACCTGTGCTTGTGTGCATTTTCATGATGATAGGACCATGGCGGGTTTTCTGAATATGCATTTTTAACGGAGGCCCAAATTTTTGTGGTATTTCATCCTCTATTATTTGCATGGATTCCAATGACCCCTCGAAATTGACAATTGTTGAATTTCCAGGGGCCAATTTTTCGATAAAAAGATCCGACTGATCGGCAAAGAAGTTGGTCGATCCCCAAGCGATATACTGATTATGGCCAATCATGACATAGGGAATTCCCGGGTATGAAAATCCGGAAACATTGAACTGGCCTCCGACAAGATGAATTTCATACCATGCAGAAGGCGTCATAAGGGGAAATGTAAGATCGTTTGCCAGAAGGGGTTTTTCGGTGACCGTTCGTGATCCACCTATGATCAATCCATTAAATCCATGGCCCGATCCATAAATCAAACCCTGCATTGGCA
>CAZYTI010000280.1:0-6168 GCA_964650065.1 uncultured bacterium | reverse complement strand
CATCTCGGTCGATTACGGCTCCTTCTCGCTGTCCAATAGTTAGAGGTTCCTCAAAAAATCGATCAGGAATCGTGTCATCTTCTCGACGAAAACCCTCTCGATAATTGAAGGCTTTTTCGAGATTAAATATGCGTTCGCCGGCCTGCATATACTCGGCTGCAGACCAGCCCCGTTGGGTTATGGCCTCCAGGATGTCTGTAATGGCGTCTCTTCTGTAACCACTGCGAGCGAAGCTGCAGACACCCGTGGAGTCGATGAGAGCGGTTCTATTCTGAGATTCGGGGGAATGTCCGTTCAAATGGCATGCGCCCCGGTTGGATGTGACGTAGCACAAAGCCTGGGTCGGACTGACATGACAATTCCAGGCTGCATATGTATGGCCCTTTGAGTGGATGGCAAATTTATGACTCTCCTGTCCGATTTTATCCGCTAAGAAGTGAACCCCTTGAGCGGCCTTTTCACCCACACCGTCTCTGTAGGCAATTTTCTGAAGCAGCTTGATTGTCCCGTCCACATTTCCCCATTTCAGGTCAATACCGTCCAAATAGTCTCGATCGATCATTTTTTTGTCATAAGCTTCCATCAAAAATCCGATGACATTACCTGTTGAGATTGTATCCAAGCCCAGGTCATCGACATCCCCAATGGCTTTGAGCATTCCAGCCATATCGTCGATGAGTAGGTTCGATCCCAGCATCGTGCCGGTTTCGTATTCCGGACCATCGTGTACGAGGCCGGCATAGGGTCCAAGAGGCGCACGTCCCGACTTTTTACAGGCCAGGGGGCAAACATAGCAGGAAAAATTTCGCTGCCAGATTTCCCTTCTTGCGGCAATTCCTCCAATTTTATCGATGTGCTCAAATGTTCCCTCACGATAATTCTTTACCGCTTGTGAACCCCGATCACTGGAGCTGATCAATGCCGAACCCGTTCCATAACGGTTCCATCCTTCTGTCCTGTCCGATCCCTGAAACCCTTCGCGTGCTTCTTCCAGTAGCTCCAGGAAACGCTTATGTGTGGCCACGTCGGGTTGTTGTCTACCCCGGATCGCGATCGCCTTTAGGTTTTTTGAACCCATGACACAGCCGGTCCCCCCTCTACCCGCAGCCCTGGCGGCTGTATTGATGATGCAGGCATAGGGCACACGGTTTTCGCCGGCAGGACCGATATAACAGGTTTTGAAACGACGGTCTCCCAGTTCCTCGATAAAAGTACGATCGAATGGATCTGTTCCCATTCCCCAATACTTTTTGGCATCCCGAATTTCAACTCTGTCATCATCGACATAGAGATAAACGGGACCGCTGGCACGTCCACGGATCATAATCCCGTCGTACCCGGCGAATCGAATTTCCGGGCCGAAAAATCCTCCCATATTTGAATACGAGATAGTTGAGGCATGTTTGTAATTGGATTTTTGAGGTGAGGTAATTGTCGATTTCGTGACCACACAGGTTCTGGATGATGAGGGTATTGGGAATCCACAAAAAGGTCCGGCCATAAAAAGCAGAGGATTTTCGGGTGATAACGGATCGACTCCCGGTTTCTTCAGCGTGTCCCACAACAGCTTCATACCCAGCCCCCTTCCTCCGACAAAATCTTGAACGGCTTTTGGATCCAATTCTTTTTTGTCGATGTTCCCGGATGTGAGATCTACGTCTAATAAAATGCCATGATATCCACTCAATTTTGTCATCATCGTCCACCTCCTTTCGGGGACCTTTCACCATACCATCTATTCATGAGTTCTTCTGCAATTTTGTCGGGTGACATACCATAGTGCTTCCCATCTAAGCCGCCGGTAATGTGGGTGATTGCTCCATTAGGACAATATTTAACACATTGAGGATCGCCGTCACAGAGTGTACACATCCTTTCCGGTCGATTGGTTTCCCGATTGGGTATGATGGCTCCAACCCTTTGAGCCTCACAGGCCTTGGCACACGATCTGCAGCCGATACAGCGGTCGTAATTACATTTCACAGCAAGGGTTTCAGGATCTCTATAAAGCGCTTTTCTATTTTGTTCATCCGGCGGTATGGGGCACGCTTCAACGCATGGATTGTCCCGGCACATGACACAGACCGTTGGGACATCCACATCGGGATTGTAAGTATAAACACGGATGTTCGACAGGTGGGGATTCCCTAATCCCGGAAGCATTTCGCCGTTCACTTTTATTTTATGATTATTTTGCGCACAAACCGTTTCGCAGGTCCGACACCCGGTACAACGATTGAAATCCACCAGGATGAGACTGTATTGGGGCTGCCTGGTTCTGGTATTTTGCGCCGTGGCCTTGTAGATGTAGGGTCCTCCCAAGACTGCACTGAGACCACCAATGGTTAAAGTTTTTAAGAAACCTCTGCGATCATGGAATAGGGGGAGGCTCAATTCCCGAACTGATAATTGGTTAAGTATTGGCTTTTTATTTTTCATAAGACCAATCCTCCTTCGATCTTGCCAGAGAAATATTTTATGTGTATAATAAATCTGGATGTTTACTGAATAAACAATGGGCAATATAGTACAAATTTTAAATTACTGCAAGGGCAATATTGATTCTTAAAAAATAAGCTTGCTTTTTGTTCGAAGAATATTCACCTTAAAGCTTATTCTCTGGGAATTTTTATGAAAGTGGCAAACAGAAAAATTGAACATATTCAAATTGCATTGAACAAGGATGTCCGCTTTAAGAAGAAAACAACGGGATTTGAGGATTACGAACTCATTCACTGTGCTCTTCCTGAAATGGACTATGGGGATGTTTGTACTGAGACCACCTTTTTAGGAAAAAAACTTGATTTTCCACTTATTATTACGGCCATGACTAGTGGTTTTCCAGAAGCTGTCGAGATCAACCGTCAATTGGCGTTGGCCTGCCAGGAAAGAAATATTGCCTTTGGTGTGGGGAGTCAGCGACAGATTCTAGAGAGTGAGCATTATTTAGACAGTTATTCGGTTGTCCGTCAAGCCGCACCCGACTGCGTGGTTGTTGGGAATATTGGGGCCGAACAGGTTGCAGAGATTGAAGATCTGTCCGTCTTTAAAAGAATGGTCGATTTGATCGAAGCCAATGCTATTGCAGTACATTTAAATCCACTTCAGGAAATTCTTCAACCGGAGGGAAGGGGTATTTTTCGGGGCGTCTTGAAGGGAATCGAGAAACTGGTAAGAGGTTTAAAGGTACCCATCATTGTGAAAGAAACCGGGTGTGGAATTTCAGAGAATGTGGCAAAGGCATTGGTCGATATCGGTGTAACCTACATCGATATCGCTGGGGCAGGGGGGACGTCATGGGCTGGAATTGAATCTTTCCGTGAAATTGAGAATCACCTGGCTCATCGTTTTTGGGATTGGGGGATACCCACAGCCAAATCTTTGGAAATGGTGAACCGGATAAAGGGAGTAAAGACGATCGCATCTGGCGGTATTGAGAACGGGATCGTCATGGCAAAAGCGCTTGCTCTGGGTGCTCATTTGTGTGGCGGTGCATTGATTTTTCTCAAAGTGCTCATGGAGAAAAAACTTGAAGGGCTGATGTCGCTGTTATCGTTGTGGAAGCAGGAATTAAAAATCGCCATGTTTTTAACCAGTAGTCGAAAAATTCAGGATTTGCGAAGAAGAGGTGTCATCGAAGCATGGGAATAACCGCGCAGATTGACAAGATTAAATGTGTAATAGACAAAGGCATTGGTGATCTGTTTGTAAATCGAAAGCCCGAGAGTCTTTACCGTCCGATGTATCATTTATTAGATGGGGGAGGGAAGCGCATTCGTCCCATATTACTCGTTCTTTCATGTCAAGTTGTAGGCGGCAAGATTGAAGATTGTCTCGATGCAGCTCTGGCCGTTGAGATTCTCCATACTTTTACATTGGTTCATGATGACATCATGGACCATGATGATATGCGCAGGGGCAAAACGACTGTTCACAAGAAGTGGGATGAGCCGACAGCAATCCTGGCGGGCGATGGGCTTGTCACTCTGGCTTATCAAATCCTGCTTAAGTCAAAAAAATCAGCGATGATCCCAATACTTCGAAGGTTTACCGATGGTCTAATGGTCTTATGTGAAGGACAAGCATTCGATAAAACTTTTGAGACACAGAAAAATGTCACACTTGAAGCATATGAGCAGATGATTGAAAAGAAAACAGCCAAACTCATCGAAGTCTCGTGCGAAATAGGTGCTATGTTGGGCATGGCCGGTACCCACGAAAGGGAGAGTTTAATGCTCTTTGGTCACTATTTGGGTAAAGCATTTCAGGTACAAGATGACATTCTGGATATCATGTCTGACGAAAGTATCTCGGGAAAGCCACTAGGCAGCGATATTGTGGAAAAAAAGAAAACCTACTTGACAATTCATTTCTTAAAGAATGGCTCGCCGGAATCGAAAAGAATATATCAGCAACTTCAAAGACAGTATACGCTCGGCAGGAAGGATATCCTGCAGATTAGGGAGCTGTTCAAACAGGCCGGATCTTTTCGAGTAGCGCAAAAATTGATAGAAACGTTGAATGGTAAGGCACTTGCATGTTTGAATGGACTCGAACGTTCACAGGCCCGAGATGACCTGAAAAGTCTGACTCTATTCATACAAAACAGAATCCATTAAATTTGTGAATAGGATTTGTCCTTGATTTTCATGCATTTTTTTAGTATTATTATCGGATTAATTTTGGATAAACTATGGTTGAACACAAGCTGATCATCAAGAACAAATACGGCCTACACGCACGACCCGCGGCTCTTTTCGTTGAGACCGCTTCCAAGTATGATGCAGAGGTCACCATTACGAAAGACGACGTGGAAGTGAATGGGAAGAGTATCATGGGACTTCTTGTCTTGGCCGCCGAAAAAGGAACTGAAATCATCCTAAGATCGAACGGTAAGGATGAGGTTACTGTCATTCAAGCCCTTGTAAAATTATTAGAGGGTAAGTTGGATGACGAATAACAAAAGCAAAGACTGTAATAGATTGATACGATTCAATAATTCGGGTATTTGATATGTTCGATTTGTGTCATGCAAATTGATTTAACGGATGAAATGAGTTACAAGAGACACTGTATAGAATAATAAGGAGATAATTTATGGCTATTCACCATTTTACTTCGGAATCTGTTACCGAAGGTCATCCCGATAAAATATGTGATCAGATTTCTGATGCGGTATTGGACGCAGCATTTCAAGATGATCCGTTTAGCAGGGTGGCTTGTGAGACTTTTGTGACGACTGGAATGGTATTGATTGGTGGCGAAATCACAACAGATACTTATATTGATATTCCCAATCTTGTACGCGGTGTCATCAAAGATATCGGTTACACAGATCCCCATTTTGGTTTTGATTATGAGAGTTGTGCGATACTCAATACGATTCATGAACAATCCCCTGATATTGCTATGGGTGTGGATAGGCAAGGTGCCGGGGATCAAGGCATGATGTTTGGATTTGCCTGCAAGGAAACACCCGAGCTCATGCCACTTCCCATCATGCTGGCTCACAAACTGACACAACGATTGGCTCAGGTAAGAAAAGAAGGTGTTCTTCCTTATATTCGGCCGGATGGAAAGAGCCAGGTCACGGTACTTTATGACGATTACAAACCGATTCGGGTGGATGCCGTGGTCATTGCTGCTCAACATTCTCCGGATGTGTCCCTGGAGCAGATCCAAAACGATATTATTGATCAGGTAATAAAACCGATCATACCTTCGGAACTAATGGATGAGAATGAGATCAATTATCTCATCAATCAAACGGGCCGTTTTGTGCGAGGGGGACCCCATGGGGATACAGGATTAACAGGTAGAAAAATCATTGTTGATACGTATGGAGGATATGGGAGTCATGGTGGCGGTGCATTTTCTGGCAAGGATCCGACAAAAGTGGACCGTTCCGCTTCATATGCGGCTCGCTGGGTGGCAAAAAACATCGTGGCAGCTGGGCTGGCAGGACGCTGTGAGATTCAACTTGCTTATGCCATTGGGACTGCAGAACCCGTTTCGGTCCTTGTGAACACGGATGGCACGGGAGAAATCCACGATGAGGAGTTGGAGAAACGGATCAGAAAAGTCTTTGATCTGACACCCGTCGGTATGATCGAACGATTAGAACTACGAAGGCCTATTTTTCGGAAAACGGCGGCATATGGTCATTTT
>CAZYTI010000279.1:0-6175 GCA_964650065.1 uncultured bacterium | reverse complement strand
AATATCTGCCTGTCAGATGAATCAAACTCCGCGGCTGTTAAAAACAACCTGGGCATTCTCTACAGATTATTGGGAGAACCGGATGTGGCGGAACGGGAGCTAATGGGTGCCTTGAGTCAGGGTCAGGGCGAACTTCATGGTTATAGTGGAATCAAAATGAACGTGGGTGTGGTCAAATCCGACCAGGATTCAGCAGCTTTAGCCCGACAGTATTATCATGTGGCCATGATTGACGTAGTGGACAGTGAGAACGAATCCTCCCTGGCGCCACAGATTTATTACAACAAAGCCTGGGAGGCATACACCCGTAACGATCCGGATTCTGCCGATGTTTTTATCAACAGAACAATCGGCCACGCCAAAGCAAACGACTTCCTCAAGGCAAAAGCCTATGTCCTGCGCGGTGCCATTTATTATCAGAGTGCAGACGAGCTTTCCGCCGCCTCCGACTTCCAACAGGCCATGGCCCTGGATCCCGACGGCCCCATCGGAAGGATGGCCCTGGACAATCTGGACTTCCTGACCGGTGTGGAAGAATTAACTGATAAGAACATCCCCATGACTTTTGTTCTGACTCCCAATTATCCCAACCCCTTCAATCCGGAGACCACCATCAGTTTCGGATTGCCCAGGGAAAGTAATGTCACTCTTGAGGTCTACAACATTCGGGGACAGAGAATTCGGATGTTAATTACTAAACGGCTTAAAGCGGGCTGGCATCATGTCACCTGGAACGGGATGGACGATTTAGGAAGACAGGTCGGGTCCGGGATTTATTTCATCCAGATGAGAGCCGGAGAATTTGAATCGACCCATAAGATGAGCCTTCTCAAATAAAATGCCGAACCTCATCCTCACATACCGCTGTAACAAAGATTGCTCTTACTGTTTCACGAATTCAAAAAACCCAGGACCCGAGATCACCCTTCCCTATTTAAGAGCACGGATCCCGTTTCTTCGAACATTTAACCGTGATGCTATCAACCTCGTCGGTGGCGAACCGACACTGAATCCCGATTATATTGAAATACTCCGGACCCTGCTGAAAGAAGGATTCGAAGTCACCACTTTTACCAACGGCCTGTTGTCCCCCGGTCTCATCATGGCATTGCAGAACATCAATGATGGCGAATTCACCTTTTGTGTCAACCGTACGGATCCTCGATTGGCAGATGGTATCGTTGAATTGTATCGTCGTTTGGGTCATCGTGTTCAACTCGGCCTCACGTTATTTGAAAGCCAACAATCCATGACCCATATCCACGATGAAATTATAGCCTATCGCCTCAAAAAGCATATCCGGATCGGAATCGCCTTACCGGCCGCTTCGAACAGTGAAAACACGTACATCGTTCCTGAGGATTACACAGAAATCTCTCCGGTTCTATTCGAATTCATTCGACAGGGTATCGAGTCGGGAATTCGTGTTTCTTTTGACTGTGGATTTCCCTACTGTTTCTTCACGAAGGATCAGAGGGAATATTTCGAAAAACACGACATCGAATTTGCTTCCAATTGTGGCATCATACCGGACATCACTCCGTATGAATCCGTCATTCCCTGTTTTCCCCTGGCAAATTTCAAACAAGGAATAACGGATACATCTAATTGGGAAAATGTTGAAAAAAGGTTTAAGGATATACTTGAATCCGCAACACATCACCCATTGTTCAATAAGTGCAGAGATTGTGTTGAACTGGAGTCTGAAAAATGCGGTGGTGGATGTAGAGCGCTAAGGTTGGGAGCCTTTCCTCATTAATTTCGATAACTGATCATTTCTTGCCCTTATAAATCAATCTTGTATATTCAAACGCCGAATCTGATCCATCATCGCCGATAACAGCCAGCACCCGCTTCCGGTAAGTCGAAATTCACCTTCCGTATCCAACCACTCTAAGAGTGAAGCATCTCGCCACAATTGGAAGATACCCATAAATGTATTCCCAAATACATCCGTCATCAGGATTACGGCCTCCACAGGAATGTGTGTTGACATGAGATGGGTTTCGAACTGCCGGACGGTACCCCGTCGGTCATCTTCAAGATATCCAAAATCGATGCCTGCACCCCCCTTTGTAACGGACCCGATATACCTTTTATACTTACCATGCCGAAATACGACGCTTCCCAGTCTTGCATCGGTAATGGTTCCGAAAGCGAGACAATCTTCCCCTCTTTTGGGGTAGGTGAAATAGAGATTTTTATCCCGGTGGTTGCCGTAATGATTGTAAAAAACGTTCTCATAGCCTGAATCGTTCAAAAGGCGTTTGCCCATGAGAAGCATCTGATAGCTCTTCAATTTATCGACATGATAACTCGGATTCTTTTCAATGATGCGATTGAAAACCCTGGATATCTGTAGTTCGTACAGAGCAAAACCGTCCACATCGAGATCGATACATGCAAGCAGATCATCTTCGAATGATCGCATCGTCTGCAACGGGAGTCCATATAGAATGTCTACGGAGGTGATAAAACCGGCCTGGCGTATTCTTTCCAACTTTTTCAGAACATCCCGGCTCGACTCTCTCCTGCCGAGGAGTTTTCTTATGGGATCCGATAACGTCTGGATACCCACGTGGATCCGTGAGATTTCCGACGACGTAAAGAAATCGACATTTTTCGGAGTCATCTGTGATGAAGTGATTTCGACAGCTATCTCTGACTCTTTGGAAATATGAAAATGCTTTTCCAGGACCTTTAATAAGCGCTCAATTTGCGTCGGCCCAATAATAAGGGGACTCCCTCCTCCAAAATGGACCGTGGTCACTTCCCTGTGCTTCCATTCAAACAAACGACCCCAGAATTCAATCTCCTCCTCCAGGATATCGATATATTCATCGATGAGGGTTCGCTTTGTCACAGGCACATTGAAACAGTAAAGATCACAGAAAGCGCACTTGCCCTCACAAAAAGGAATATGGAAATACAGGGACAATCCCCCCTCATTTTCGAGTCCTTTTATGTTTTTCAATAAATCAGCTTCAGACAGGAGATACGGCGCGGATGGGAAATAAGGTGTGGAAGTCGTTCGCATGGTGATATCGAAATATCGCCTTACATTTTCATACTCTCGCTGTAAGTGGGCTGAATTAAAATTGTCTGTTTGAGTATTAGTCATGGGACTCGTAGTATGCTTTACAAATATTACATGCCATACATTGTTTGTTACAGGTGAGCGTGGTATAAAAGAATTCCTCGGTGATGGGAATATCCTTCAAGAGTCCGGCCGGACCGCATCCGATCTCGTTGGCAGGCAGGCGTGTTCTTTCCAGGTAGGCACGAAACACAGTCATATATTTTTCAGGATCTTGAAGCGTGACTCGCCCCGCCAATTTAACCATATCATAGAGCCCATCGTAAAAATGCAGATGTTGAGGCAGAATCCAACCACTCTTCAAACGGAGCCAGGGCAATGCTTTCAGCAGTTTTTCGCAGAGACTTTCCGGGTGCGGGAGATCCGAATTCATTTCAAAAAAATGCTGCACGCGAAAAGGGCAACCGGGAAGACACCCCTCATTGACGATGAGTTTGATAACACCCGGGTAGGCCTCCTGAATGGCTTTAATTCTCCCGATATCCCGTAAAATGGCCGTGTCCAATGAGATGCTGTCTGTGCACGCTTGAAGATAGGTGATTTGCTCCGGACTGTTGATATGCATGAGTACCGAAGCACAAATGCTGTATTCGGGAAGTCTTGCTTTAATGGCATGGCAAAGGAGAAGGTCGTTCACCGTCGCCTGTTGGACACCATAATTGCGATTCAACAGCATGAGTTCATTGATGATGGTGTCTTTGAGATGTTCCAAAGGCCGGGAAAGTACGATGGGATTGATGAGGACGGTTTTGGGAAGTGTGCTTTTTTCCAGGAAGGCGTTGATATGTTGATTCCGTTGAACCGGCCTACCGGATGGAATGATGTGATCCCCTAATGGGAAATAGACTTCGGCGATGTGCCTGCCGTAGTGACGTTTTAGGCTTTCCCAGAAAGAAATGGGTCGATCGATATATGGAAGACAAAATTTCATGCTAATTCCGGAATAGTTGAACTGCTTTTTCCATGATATCAGGAATTGCGATGCCATGCGGGCACCTGTCCACACAAACTTCACATCCAATGCAGCATTCGGGCGTAATCCTCAATTCGGAATAATCTCTATTAAAAAATGGCTGCCCCTTAAGGATTGCATAATTGTTGTATATGCGGATCACATCCGGGACAGGGATACCCTGGGTACAGGGCAGGCAATAACCACACGAGGTACACGGCACAAAAATGCGTCGTTTCTCATGGGAAATCATGTTTTTCAGTCGCTCGATTTCCCGGCTATCGTATCTATCGGAATGAACGGTTGCGATGTTTTCGTCCATGATCTTCTCGGATTCCATACCCGAAAGCACGGTATGTACAAAGGGCTGGGACAGCACATAGTTCAGGGCGATAGCTGCCGGTTTCTGCTTTTCATCATGTATCGCCGCATCCTTGAAAAAGTGATACTTTGCCAACGCTCCCCCGGCCAGAGGATTCATGACGATAATACCAAGTCCCTGACGGAAACCGTATTGCATGGTTTTTTCGTAATCTCTTTGAAGCAGGTTGTAGGGTAACTGTACAGCTCCAAAATATCCGGTGTCTATCAACTCGCACACATTGTCGGGCGTATCGTGGCTGCTGAATCCCAGATGGCGGAAGAGGCCTCGCCGCCTTGCATATTGAATTTGATCGATGATCCCCTTCTCAATAAAATGGGATTTCCAGGTGTCGAGCTTCAGATAATGAATAAGGTAGAGATCAAAGTATTTTCGGCGAAACAGGGACAATGAATGTTGAAGCTGTTGTAACCAATCTGTACGATGATCCTGATGGGTTGAGTTCTTGCCACTGATCACCAGGTTCCGCCGGTGTAATGACCCTGTTGCGGTACCGAATATTTTTTCACATTGATCATGGCAGTAGAATGTACCGACATCAAAAAAATGAATACCCTTTTTGATGGCATGGTGGATTAAAGCAGTGGCACCACCGTGTTGGGTATTCTCGCTGAAGATGGGCAATCGCATAGTACCGAAACCGAGAATCGAAACGTTTAACCCTGTATGACCCAATGTCCTGTATTGCATAAGCGATGGCTAATCAGGTTTATTATAAAGTAATCAACTTTTCAAAAATATAAGCATTTTCTATCATGGATGCAAATGAGGTCGGGAATAATGACAATAAACAGGGACACGATTACGGAGTTTCATTGAAAATGGATGGGAAAAAATGAGGGCCTTATGTAAACGACTCATCAGGAATAAAAACAATCTGATATTGAAGAGACAGGGACTGATGATCTACTAAGTTTCACCTACCAATTCGTTGTGTTGAATCCAACTCTGGGCTTCATCCATGTCACGAAAAACCACCACCTGTATACCTTCCAACTCACACAAAGTGCTAAACATACGAGCCAGACCATACGCGACATCTCGGTTGGTGATGATCGCCCATTTCGGACCGTTCAATTCATTATCGAAACGCCTGGCATAAGGGATGAGATCTTTAACACTTTCTGCCGTCATGACCGTTTCATGTCGACGCGAATCAATCAATATATTATTCCCTTTCTTACGATCCTGATCATTCTGAAAACGAGACAGGACATCAATCCAATCTTCCCAGGCTGTTTGACCAGTTACCGACCAATAGATGATTCCGGAATCCCCATCGATGCTATAGGTTATCGGCATAATATCCCCTCATTCGTAAAAATAAACTCGTTTTTTGATATTTACCCATAGTATAAGTTATTTTAACAAAGGAATCAAGCATAAAATCGCAAACTTTTAGATTCCATTCCAAATAGCTTACCGCTAATAGTCTGATTATATTAATTTTCTGTCACAATCATGAAAATTCTGTCATATTTCCAATAGTGGTATTTCCTTTGCGTTTTTGGGGGAGATGCAATTCGCTAAAAGGAAATGATGGGTGCAATGCCTTGTAATACAAGGCATTATATTCAAATCATACCGCTAAAGTTTCCAATGAATGGGGTAATATTGTACACATAGTGGTCAATATCCTTTTGGTGAAGCATCGGGGAATCAATCAACGGCTCCTTTTATTTAGAGGGAAGCCTGTGGAGGAATCATGAAAAAGATCATACCCATTTTACTCGCGGTTGTATTT
>CAZYTI010000278.1:0-6176 GCA_964650065.1 uncultured bacterium | reverse complement strand
CGTTGGCCTTGATTTGTGTGAAAAACACGGTCCATTATCCCATTGAAATCAACGTACGTTCCGATATTAAGGGATATTCCGAACGCCCCTATGAGAGTGGTTTCGTCGTTATCGCACCGGGGGAGACTAAGGATATCCCCATCCATGCTCTCTTTGGACAAAAAATCTTAAATGTCTCGCGACGGGAGCCGACTGTGATAGACATCGAATTGGAAGCAAAGACCGGTGCCGTTCAAACCAAGTCCATCAGCGAGTATATCATGATTCACAATCGTAATGCGTGGAATGGTGAAATCGATAAGTTGGGATTCTTTATTACACCCGATGATGGGAATATATTACAGATCGGCCGGGAATTGGAAGCTGTCGTTTCTAATCAAATCGAAGATGAATCGAAAAGTTTTGCTGTCGCCAGGGCACTCTTTGACGAGTTGAGAAAAAGGGACATCCGGTATCGACGTGATCCCAATGTTCCTTTTTACAAAGATGACCGTGTACAGTTTGCACAGGAGACATTGACATCGGGGGCCGGGGATTGTGACGATTTCGTTGTGCTCTTTTCCTCTTTGCTGGAAAGCGTGGGGATTCAGACTGCTTTCGTGGATGTACATGACCCAAATAATGATGTTGCGCATGTATACATGATATTTAATACGGGCGTGCCCCAGGAACAAAGTATGCTGATCAGCAGCAACGAAAAACGTTACATTGTACGAGAAGCCCGTTCTGGTCAGCAATCTCTCTGGATCCCAGTAGAAACAACGCTGATTGAGGAAGGATTCGAATCGGCCTGGGAGGCTGGTGCCTTACAATACTTACAGGATGCACTTCTGAGGAACGGTTTATCTGAAGGCTGGGTGAAGATCATTGATGTTGAGTAGGGTGGGTAATGCGGTTGTTCACAATCACTAAAAAGGGCTGATTGCCAATATCTTTAAATGTCAGTTTAGAATGTCAAATGCCAAAGTTCAAATGCCAAATTAATGTCCAATTTCCAAATCTCAAATATTATTATTTGGGATTTTGGTATTGGGATTTCATTTGACATTTGGATTTTGACATTGTTAATTTATACAATGGAGGGACGTTATGATTAAAAGATTTTTAATATGTCTATTCGCTTCACTGTTCTTCTCAGAAATGTGTTTTGGCCAGAATGGTGCGAAAATTGTCAGCCTAAAGGGAGATGTGCGCGTTCGACGTGGCCTGGAAGAAAACTGGATCAATGCCAATATGGGTATGCTTCTTAAAGATATCGACACGATACTCACAGATGAAGCATCGGAAGTGGTGCTGGAAATTCAGGAGGGGAGCAGGTTTACACTGGGAGGCCAGTCGATTTTGGACATAAGCGATCTTCGAAAAATCACGGAGAGAGAACTCTTTCTCTATTTAATGTCACAGAAGATCAGTCGAATCCAATCCCCTGATCAAAAATCGAAGCTGCATATTGCGAACGTCAGTGTCGTACGGGCTGAGAAGAAAACGAGTTCGGTGGAAGAAGAAATAAGCCTGAATTCCCAAATGTGGTCGATGGAAAAAAATGGAGCCATGGCCCTGTTCATGCAACAGTACTATACCAATGCTATTGTGAAATGTCATAAGATTTTAGTAAGATATCCTTCAATGGAGGATTGCGGGCAGATTCATTTCTATTTAGGGAAATCCTTTGAAGTCATCGATGAGTCGGGACGGGCAATCGATGCCTATCAAGAGGTTCTTGAAAGATCGAAAGCAGCATCCTGTGAGACTGAACAGATTCAGGATTTCGTAGAGTTATCATCCGAAGCGATTGGTCGCTTGAAGAAATAATTTCTATTTTGCTTTGTCATTGAAAAATTGCTATATTGGAAAAGCAAAGTAAAATAGAAAGGGATACTATGCAGGACATCAAAAAAATGGTCGAAACCTATTCACACACCGAATTGGAAAAGTGTGTCGAAGCACAAGTCTCGACTGGAACCAATACCTGTTTTACCGGATCCACGGCTGAAGAGACGATGACTGTGCTTTCCAAAGCTTCATATGTGAAGCAACTACTGGAGGAAGGCAAGGTGGATTCAGTCATTGATGGTATTCGAAAGTTGGCCGGGAGCATCCGGCAGCTTCAACATAATGAACCGAAGGCTTCTGATTCGGCCGGTGAATGAAGATGTAAAACGGCTTTCAGTTACAAGCTGTCAGCAATCAGAATTGAGGTTTCTGCATCAATGGAATACATTTTTCATTTATAATAACTTCTAAATCTTTCTTTGATTCTCGATAGTTTCCATTTTTTTTAGCATTCATTTGTAATTTATTGCGGTAGCAATAAATTAAGATAGTTGAATTTCTTCAATGCACTGAGTATGATATAAGTGCTTTCTTCCTTTTTCGGTGGAGGACAGTCCACTATTGGTTTTTCCAGGTTTTTGTTTTTCTTTCCAGTCGTTAAACCGATGAACGTGTTTTTCCGTCAACATGAAAAGGCCCGGGGAGCCCAGGGGCTCCGGTGTCAATAAGAGCCAATTCACGGCTTTCTCTACCGATTCGTCCTTCATGGATGCGCCAAATTCGAGGAGGCGCATCAGATTGAATGCGGTGGTCATGGTGTTCTCGTCCCAACTACCATTATCGTTTTTTTGATCTTTTATGTGGCGTTTGTTGTCCCGTATAGCGATTTTATCCTCTTTCGTTAAACCGCCCAGAAAATCTCTACGAGCCAGAATACCCATTCTCCCCGGCATTGTCTTGAACGGCAGGATGGGATTATTACGAAATTTTCCCATTTTTGAGAGGAGCTGATCGAAACGGTCGGTGGTGATTTTTTTGGCATCAAATAATACTGTGTACTCTCTTTTAACGACATTCGGTTCGAAGGTATCAATTACCATGAGTCCGGGTATCGCTGTTGATTGTTCGGATAGCTCCATTTTTTTCATGTAATATCTATTTCTACGTTCGGTGACACAAATATGGTTACCCGGGATGATAGTAAACCGATCCAACAGCCACTGTGGAAATTTTACTTTTGAATCCCCGCTATCTTTGGGGATCATTTCGATTTCTTTACCTTGTTTGAATTCGATACCAGCAAAATTTGTGAAATAGCGATTCCAGTCGTCTTTGCGTATTCGAAACGTTTTTGCCATCTTGCCGGTGACAATAACACGTTCTTTATTGAGAGAATGCTTTTCTGAAAGTAACTTTACCCATTGTTCATTACTAAAGTGGATATTATTCTGATCATCCATGCTTGTCTCCGGAATATTTTGAATCAACGATCTTATCAGTCTATGAGAGCCGTGGAAGAATAAATAAATTTTGTTTTTTATGCAAGGAAAATTTTAGAAATGATGGTACAAGGACACAATGGAGACACGAGGAACGGATAAATTTAATGTCATTCACTCCGCGGAAAAACTCCGCATTTCCGCTATTCCACCATTTCATTGGAAAAATGCTTTCAGGTAATTGTTACATTCAAACACATGATATTTATAGCTTTGCAAATAATTTTATTTAATGTGATTTGATGGCACAACCCTTGCCTATCAAATCATCGTGGGAAGTTTGAAACATGGCTCATGCATTTATTTCGAGGTGTTGTATGATGAGAAGAATAATAACTGTCTTTATTTTAATATGTCTGTCATTTGTTTTTTTCATTGGATGTAGTGATAAACTGATTGATGATGTATCATATGATATCCCCACTCTAGCCGTTGGAGATCCCGTTGAAAATCTTCAACAATTTGAAGAGAGGCTCGAGAGTCTCCGATTACAGATGAACGTTCCGGCCATGTCTTCGGCAATTGTGAAGAATCAGAAGATCGTCTGGGCCAGAGGCTTCGGATATGCGGATTTAGAAAATGAGGTCCCTGCTACACCCACGACCGCATATCATCTGGCATCCATCACAAAATCCATTGCTTCAATTATTATTATGCAATTGGTGGAAGAAGGGATGCTGGACTTGGAAACACCCGTTGATGAATTTGGTATTGAACTGGAAAGTCCCGGGATTGTACGGGTGAAGCACCTTTTCACCCATACATCGAAAGGGAATCCCGGGACAACGTTCGATTATGATGGAAATCGGTTTTCATTGTTGGATCAGGTCATCGAAAAGACGGCAGGCCGATCCTTTGGCGAATTGCTCCTGGAACGGATCGTTCAACCCCTGGAACTGACGCATACGGCGCCCAATCTGTGGGATGGAGACATGTGTGAACTCTGGGGTATTGACCGGTATCAGTTTGAAAAGAACATGGCCAAGGCCTATTTTGACGATGGCAAAACACAGACACTCTATGAATTCTATTTTGGAACCGCAGCAGGCCTGATCGCTTCGGTTATGGATGTAGCCAGGTTTTCCATCGGTGTGGATGATCACATGTTTTTAGATGAGGAAACGCAGGCAATGCTATTTAGCCCATGGATATATATTCTTGGCAACACAACGGCCTATGGACTGGGTTGGTTCGTTCAACAATACAATGGTGTGGAGATCATCTGGCATGGGGGGTGCTGGACCGGCACATCGGGTTTTCTGGTGAAGATCCCTGATAAATCTCTGACCTTCGTTATCATCGGAAACACGAGAATGCTACAAATAGCATACCCCCAAATTCGTAATGACGGGGATGTGACACGCTCGGTGATCGTACAAGAATTCCTGAACGGATTTGTGTTTGGGGATGGGGAATTGCCGGACGAGCCGGTTGTTCCTCTTAATTGATTAATGGGTCGAAATATGTCATTCGTTGTCTGGATTTGGTTGTCATATATATTGGGAACTGTTCGAATAGGGAAACTTAACTCAAAATTCAAGTTGTTATCTTAATAAAAGGTTTAATGATATTGAAAGGGGAGTATCATGAAGAGATTCATTTCGATTATTGCGATGTTATTTCTGATTTGCCATGCTACACAGGTTGGTGCCCAGGTCAGTTTGGGTGTCGTCGGCGGAGTCAATTTCTCCGATTTCAAAAGTGAGGGGACCAGTGTAAGGGACGTTTCGAGTCACACTGTCTTTGGCGTGGGTGCAATCCTCGATCTCAGACTGACGAGGCATTTGCATGTATGTATGGAACCCATGTATATTCAAAAGCACGGTACGGCGGAACAGATCGACTATGAGAATCCGGCCATCGATGTACTGATGGCATTCGTGGAATTGCCGATTTTTTTCAAGTATTCGTTTGGGAATACAATAAAACCCTATCTCATGGCAGGCCCTACACTGGGGTATCTCATCAATGCTGAATTGCTCACGACGTTTGCCGGACTCTCATTCGAAGCGGACGCAAAACATGTTTTCAATAATCTGGATGTGGGTTTGGGATTCGGAGGAGGTATTGAGTTACCCGTTGGTAAGTTCCGCATTTACATGGAAGGACGTTATACGCTTGGTTTTATCGACCTGAACAAGGGAGGAGATGTGGAAGCGGTTGCAGGACCCATTGTTATTCAAGGTCATATCGAGGGTAGTGATGAAATAAAAAGTCGGGGCGTGCAGGTCATGGCAGGCCTGGCCATTCCCCTGGGCCGAGAGTGATCCTGGATGTGTTTTTGTACGCCCTAGGATAACTCTATCTCTTGTATATCGTATGATAACTATCGAATTATAAGAAATTTCACAGGAGCCCAATCATGCGAATTTCACACAAACCATTGAGGAAAATTATGAGAGCCCGCGTTATCTTTATCATTATGTTCTCCTCTTTATTGGTGAATTGCTCGGACGAGCCCTCTAAGTTTGTCATCGATCCTGTTCCCTACACACCATCGAGTCTGGAGAATTCGACATGGGAGATGATCGAAGATCCCGAATCGGTGGGTTGGTCATCCGAAAAACTGCAGACGGCCTACAGTTATGCACAGACCATTCAAACGGCTGCGGTGATGATTATCAATGATGGAAAAGTGCTTTACCATTGGGGTGAGATCGATCGAAAGTTCTGGATGCATTCCTGCCGCAAGAGTTTATTGAGCGCTCTCATTGGTATCCATGTGGATGAAGGGCACATCGATCTATCAAAGACCATGGCGGATCTCGGCATCGATGATAATGCCCCTTCACTGACAGATCTGGAGAAGACGGCGACGGTACGGATGCTTCTTAAGGCCCGATCGGGTGTATATCACGAGGCCGCTGCTGAGTCGGCGGGCATGAAGGCGGCGAGACCGGAAAG
>CAZYTI010000277.1:0-6190 GCA_964650065.1 uncultured bacterium | reverse complement strand
CATCGAAACCTCAGGGTCACAACAGCCGGGTATGCCAGGGCAGATGGATGGCTGGGAGATCGGATTCGCGTTCGAAGTGAAAAAACTCAGCGGGAGATCTTGGGGCGTGTGATTGGTTCAAATGAAGTCGAAGTCCAATTGTGAGGGTACACTTATGAAGATATGGAAATGTTTGATTTTTATCGGAGTCTTGACTCTGTCCGGAAGTGGAATGGGGCAAAATATGTCTCAATCGATGTTCGCAGATCGTCGAGCAAGAGGGGTTGGTGATGTGATTACCATCCTTGTCGTCGAGTATTCGGCAGCATCAAGTGAAGCCAGTACGAGCACCAAGAAAGAGAATGATCATGGGTTCCTGGCCACCGGGGGTGCGAATGTGCAGGCCTATTCCCCCATGTACGGTCTGCGGGGGAAAGTCAATAACGGATTTCGGGGGGATGCATCGGTGAGTCGAGAAGGACGTGTTCGCACAAAAATCACGGCCAATATCACGGAGATTAATCCAAATGGGTATTTCATCATCCAGGGGAGCCGGACCGTGGAAGTCAATGGTGAGAAAGAGTTGACCAACATCACAGGTACGGTGAGACCCGAGGATGTTTCCTGGAACAATACGGTCTACTCTTATCAGATCGCTGATGCTCAGATCAGCTATAAAGGAAAGGGTGTGGTGAATAGTGGTCAAAAACCGGGATTTATCGCAAAGATATTAAATTGGATATTTTAAAATGATGACTCAGAAAAAAAATCGTTACGGGTGTATTATCATTACCCTGTTATGTGGATTCCTCTTTTCTTCAGTTCTCAATTCGGAAGTCCGGGTCAAAGATATAGCTACGATCCGGGGGCTTTCCAGTGTGAAACTGGTGGGGTACAGTCTGGTCGTCGGATTGGATGGTACAGGAGATGGCAGGCGGTCACTCTTTACTCAACAATCTCTTAAAAATATGCTTTATCGTTTCGGACTTACGATGAACGATGACCGTATGACGACCAAGAATGTTGCGGCGGTCATGGTGACTGCAACACTATCTCCCTTTGCCAAGAGAGGAAGTAATGTCGATGTCGTTGTCTCTTCCATGGGAGATGCAAAGAGTCTCGAAGGGGGCACACTTCTTTTAACGTCTTTGACGGGTCAGGATGGACTCGTTTATGGCAATGCCCAGGGCAGTATTTCCATCGGAGGCGTGAACATTGAGACCGCCGGAGGAGAGCGATATCGTAAAAATTATACCCTGGTCGGCAGGGTACCCAATGGTGCAACCGTTGAAAGAGAGATTTCCCTCTCATTGGGTGCGGGTGGCATATTGGAACTTCTTTTAAGGGAGCCCGATTTTACAACTGCCGTTCGAATCGCAGATGCCGTGGATAATACATTCGGAGGCACGATCGCCAACGCCCTGGATGCTGCAACGATTTCCATCACCATTCCTCAACAGTACAATGATGCAGGACAACTGGTCCGTATGATCGCTCAATTGGAAGCGATTGAGGTTATTCCCGATCAGATTGCGAGAGTTGTGATCAATGAGAGAACCGGAACTGTCGTTGTCGGAGGGAATGTGAGACTTTCCACGGCTGCGGTCAGTCAGGGTGATCTGACCGTCAAGATCAGTGCCATCCCCATTATCTCCCAGCCCCAGGCTTTCTCGCAAGGTGAGACAGTGGTGGTTCCCCAGACCATGACCACGGTTACAGAAAGAGAGGGTGATCAGCCCACTGTTATGGTTTTAAATGAACCGGCCAGTGTGAGTG
This sequence comes from uncultured bacterium, assembly GCA_964650065.1. Lineage (GTDB taxonomy): Bacteria > Zhuqueibacterota > QNDG01 > QNDG01 > DSAB01 > CAZYTI01. The sequence goes on along the minus strand of CAZYTI010000277.1, from coordinate 4,435 downwards.
ATTTGGCCGATGCCTTGAACGCATTAAAAGTCTCTCCACGGGAAATAATATCCATCTTCCAGGCCCTGAAAGAGGCGGGTGCTCTTCAGGCCGAACTGGTCATCATGTGATCTGGATGGTGCTATGGATATCACGCAATTAAATCAAGGATTCACCCCTATCGTTCCTCCGGAGAGGACAATCCATGAGAAGCGAGAAGTTACTGCTGATGATGGAGCGACCTTAGAGGTGCGCAAAGAGAAGATGAAAAAGGCCTGCCAAGACTTTGAAGCCATTTTTCTTTCTCACCTCTTTAAAACCATGCGCACGGCTTCTGTAGATGAATCGGGCCTCCTGGGTGAGGGATTGGGTGGATCTCTCTTTAAGGATCTGTTTGACACCGAAGTGGCACGAAAAATGTCGAATACAGGTGGAATTGGTCTGGCAGACCTGCTCTATAAAGGAATGGAGAAAAGGATCTCCTTTGATTCGGTCCGTTCGGAAGTGAAACCTCCGGAAGTCAATCCGAGTACTCTGGAATCCGAGAAGGGAAATTTTCAGCGAATTCAGGCTTATCATGACCATATCATGACGGCCAGCCACAGATACGGTGTTGAACCGGCCCTGTTGTATGCTGTCATCAGTCGTGAATCGAGTGGAAAGCCCACTACGGTGTCCTCCAAAGGAGCGAAGGGACTCATGCAGCTCATGGATGGTACGGCCAATGAGTTGGGTGTGCGTAACAGTTTTGATCCGGAGCAGAATATCCTGGGCGGAGCTCGGTACCTGAGGCAAATGTTAAACCGATTTGAAGGTGATGTGAAATTGGCCCTGGCGGCATATAATGCAGGGCCCGGTGCAGTGAAGCGTTACGGTGGTATTCCCCCTTATAAAGAAACAAAAAACTATGTGAATCGTGTGATGGTGTCATATTCCATCTACAAGCAGGCATTGCCCCATACCACAAACCGTGTCGTATAGGGATTTTGAGGAAGGTGTTGATTTTATGACTATTGAAATCAGAAAACTTGCCGATAATAGTAGTGAGGGGATAGAAAACGTCGTCAAAGACCTGACCAGCGTCGTTGAGGAGGAAGTGACCGCTTTTCAGTCCCTGTTGGATGTCCTCGTTGAACAACAGGAATCCATTGTCAAGGGAGATACAAATTCGGTCTCCTCGTCAAATGAAGAGATGGAAACCATTGTTGCAGAGACAAAGAGATTGGAAAAAGAACGTTGGGGAAAATCCAAAGACCTTTCTCAGTATCTTAATACTGATAAGGCACTATCCATTTCTCAGATTATTCCATTGATCGAGGAAAAATATGCCCATCGGTTGAATGAGTTGAAGAAAGATCTGGGTTCCCTTTCAGAAAAGATACAGAATACCAATAAACGCAACCGGTATCTCCTGGAGCATTCTCTCCAGTTTGTCAATAATTGTCTGCGTGTCCTGACACAAGGTCAAGGAGGTATTCATTCTTACAGCAGAGAGGGAAAGGTGGATGTACGGGAAACCTCATTGTATAGCGGTCTTGGATAAAGTGAAAGATTAGGACTTTTCAGGAGTAAACTATGTCTTCCACAGGAAGAATAATAGACATTGCCCATCGGGCATTGGCAGCTCAGCAGGTCGGCTTGAGTGTTACAGGGCACAATATTGCAAATGTGAATACCCCAGGCTATGCTCGCCAACGGGTCACGTTGGAACAAACGACACCCTTGTTAAGCGAGTGGGGATATATGGGAACCGGCGTTTCAATCCAGAATATTGAACGCATTCGGGATGGTTTCGTGGACTCGGAGATCCGTACGGAGAAACAGAGTCTTGGGAAATGGGAATACAGAGAACGAATCATGCAAGAAATCGAGGATGTTTTTTCCGAACCATCGGATTCCAGTCTGGGAATGATCTTATCCAACTTTTGGGATAGTTGGGGAGAACTTGCCAACGATCCACAGAGTGGATCGGCCAGAGAGGGGGTCAGACAGTCAGGTCTTCATTTGGCGAATATGCTGAACCATCTTCACGGGCGACTCACCAATATTCAAACGAACCTTGATAATGAATTGAAATTGACGATAGAGGAAATGAATTCCGTCCTCCATCAGATTGCCGATTTAAACGAGAAGATTTCCTCGACAGAGAATCAAGGTGTTGTGGCCAATGATTATCGTGATCGAAGGGATAAATTGATAGAAGACCTGTATGGCCTGGCAGGGGTGAATGTGGTTGAAAGAGACAATGGCATGGTATCCATCACGCTGGATGGGAAGGTCCTCGTTGAGAGAAGTACGGTGAGTGGGTTGTCGACTCTAGATCATTCGCTGGGCCATGTGGTCGTGGCGGATGTGACATGGGCTATAGATAAAAGTCCCATTGCTGTAGTCAGTGGAAAACTCCAGGGCATTATCGAGATGCGAGATGAGGTCATTACAGAACAACTCGAAAAAATGAATGAGATTGCCAATACCCTCGTTACAAAAGTGAATGAGATACATCAAACCGGTTATGGACAGAATGGTTCTGTCGGGATTGATTTTTTTAGTAATGCGACGACCGACGCGAGAGACATTGCCTTGAGCACGCCGGTCTCCACCGATGCAGCGAAGATTGCAGCCTCGGGAGATGGTTCGGCTGGTGACAGTAGTGTTGCCATGCAGATATTTGAGTTGCATGATATTCGAATCATGTCCGGAGATAGCGTCACAATAGATGATTATTATGCGGCGATGATGGGAGCCATGGGACTTCAATCACAAGAAGCCACCTTCATGAGGGAAAATCAGGAATTCATGGTGCAACAATTAGAAAATCAGCGGAGCTCGATATCAGGGGTTTCCCTGGATGAAGAAATGACCAATTTGATTCGTTATCAGCATGCCTATGAAGCAGCAGCTCGGCTGGTGACAGTCGTAGATGAAATGATGCAAACGATACTGGATATGGTGTAAACGATGCGTGTTTCGGAAAATATGAAGACCTTAGGTGTCTTCGCAGATCTTAATCGGACGATGGAAAGAATGCTGAAGGTTCAGGATCAATTGACCACCTCCAAGCGAATTAATAGACCGTCGGACGACCCGGGAGGAACGGCCCGGTTACTGAATCTTAAGGGTTATCTTAACCGGTGTGAGAGATATCAGAAAAATGTCGATGATGGCTCCCAATGGATAATCGCTACTGAATCGGTCCTGAATCAGGTTGTGGATAACATTACTGAGATGGATTCCATAATGATGCAGGCCAATAACGATACCTTAGGTCCTGTTGAAAGAGAAAATCTTGCCAGTCAAATGCAGGAAATGTTGAGTCACATCGTCGGTTTGGCCAATCAAAAACTGGGAGACCGGTACGTGTTTGGGGGTACCCATTACGACACCGCTCCTTTAAACCTTTCCGATATCATTGAGGATGAATCCTTTACGGCAGCTGTGGATACTGCTGTTGCCTTAGAGTATGCCGGTATTGACAGTGGTTCGGTGAGTGTGACAACCCTGGATGGACTGACCGAATTTACCGAAGGCATTGACTATACTGTAGATTATAAAGATGGGATGATCACAGTATTGGGTTCGGGAAGCATGGCGGATGGCTCGGATTATCTCATTTCGTATGAAACGGAAAAGGTGAGTGTGGTCACGGTGAATCCGGATGGTGTCGATGGGGTACTATTGAGAAAAATTGATGAAAGTGTCCCTCTGCAGATCAATGTAAATGCCTCATCCGTATTTTCCGGAAGTGGCGGTCTGATCGATGTCATTCAACAGGCCGTTGTTGCTCTCGAGCGAAATGACAAGAGTGCTTTCAATTCTATTCGAGGGCAACTCGAAGCATGTCTCGATGAAACGACAAGAATTCAGGGAGATATGGGGAGTAAGATCAAAAGACTGGAGATGCAGAGTGAAAAATTGGATATGGACGAGGTAAACTTAAGAAAATTGATTTCAACCATTCAAGATACAGATGTGGCCAGTGCCATCCTCCATTATCAAAAAGATCAATATATCTATCAAGCCGCACTTCAAACCGGGTCAAATCTCATTCAAGTCAGTCTTTTGGATTTTCTCAAGTAATGGAGTTCAACAATGAATCATAGGGACGGAGTCTTGGAGGAAATTAAAAACAAACAGTTCGTTGAGTGTCCGTTCGGCAGGGTAGAGTATGATGAAGAGGATGTGTTAATCTTTCCCAACGGACTCTACGGTTATGAAAACACCCATCGATACTTTGTTTGGAAACACGAAGCGACGCTTCCATTTAAATGGCTGATCTGTATCGATGAACCAGACCTCATGTTTCCTGTCATCTATCCAAAACTTGTGTACCCAGAATATGATCCAAAACTTAAGAATTTCGAATCATTGGATTCATTACTCGTCATTGTGAATATGGGACGTACCATGGAATCGGTGACAGCAAACCTGCGGGCACCGATCCTTATTTCTCACGAGG
>CAZYTI010000276.1:544-6206 GCA_964650065.1 uncultured bacterium | reverse complement strand
CGTCAGATCCGCTATGCCATCGACCGAGGGGTGAACTATGTGGATACCGCTTATCCCTATCATGGGGGTGCAAGCGAACCTTTTCTGGGACGAGCTCTTGCTGCTGGGTATCGAGAGAAAATAAAACTGGCAACAAAATTACCTACCTATCTTGTGAAAAATAACCGGGATATGGATCGAATCCTAAAAATACAGATGAACAATCTGAAAACGAATTTTATCGATTATTATCTGGTTCACAATCTCAATGGAGATAGCTGGTTCAGGGCAAAAGAGAAAGGGATATTCGACTTCCTGGAGCAAGCGAAGAAAGATGGCCGAATCATAAATACAGGGTTCTCATTTCATGGTTCCAAATCCGATTTTAAATTAATAGTAGATGAATATGATTGGGATTTCTGCCTGATACAATATAATTATTTAGATGAGGAGAATCAGGCGGGGACAGAAGGCCTGGAGTATGCCGCCGGGAGGGAGATGGGGGTGATTGTCATGGAGCCCCTTCGGGGTGGGCACCTGGCCGATCCCATACCCGATGATGTGACTCGGTTGTGGGACAATGCCGAGATCAAAAGATCTCCGGTCGAATGGGCACTTCGTTGGGTCTGGAACCGGCCCGAAGTGACTCTCGTGCTTTCCGGTATGAACAATGAAGAACATATAAAGGAAAATATACGAATCGCCGGAGCAGCCTATCCTGAATCACTCAGTAAGCGGGAATTGCAAATCGTGAGTCATGTAGAAGCGACCTACAGAAAACTGATGAAAGTCGGCTGTACAGGATGCCGGTATTGTGTCCCCTGTCCGTATAATGTCGATATCCCTGTTTGTTTTGACCAGTTTAATAATTATCATATGTTTGGAAATAAGAAAAGGACGAAGATGCTCTATCCCATCCTTGTTGGGGGAACGGCCGATGGGAAACCGGGATTGGCCTCTCAGTGTACCGGATGTGGGGAATGTGTCGAACTCTGCCCTCAAGACCTTCCGATCCCCGAACTTCTTGATGAAATAAAGAAAGAGATGGAAGGTGTAATGACAAAGCCGTTGATTTGGATGGGGAAGCTGTATTTGACGGTTCTCGGGCGTCGTGCTATGAGAAAAGCCAAACGGTTGGAGAAACAGAGTTGATTGTAAGTTTTTGGTATTACTCTAAGTTAAAAATGCGTTGCTGAATGTTTGTACTTTCTTTAATAAGGATTTTACATTATTTTATAGATCTTACTCGGAGGTGCAGATGAGAACATGCTTATTGTTAATAATCTTATTGCCAGACCTGTTATTCTCACAGCCAAAGATGTTCGACCCGCCGCTGAGTCACCGTATAGCTGATTATACCATCGACTGCCAGCTCGACCCGGAGACGAAAATAGTGAGTGCGACGGAGACATTGAGGTGGAAGAACACTTCAGACGATCCCATTGATGAGTTGCAGTTCCACCTCTATCAAAATGCTTTTAGGGACGGAAAAAGTTCGTTCCTCACTGAAATGGAAGAAGTTCCCGAAGGGCTAATCGGGAATTGGGGGTATTGCGATATCCTGAATATAGAAATGTCTGATGGAACGGATTTAATAGAGTATTTATCCTTCATCCAGCCCGATGATATGAATATTTACGATAAAACAGTCTGTGCCATCAAGCTCCCGACAATCATCATGCCGGGGGAAACGGTCACACTAAACATCGATTTTGAAACGAAACTTCCCTGGGCAGTTTCGCGGTCCGGATACGAGAAAACATTTTTTAGTGTGACTCAATGGTTCCCCAAGATCGGTGTTTATGAAGATGGGAAGTGGATATGCCATCAGTATCACAGCAACGGAGAATTCTACTCGGACTTTGGCGTGTATGATGTCACGATCACGGTACCTCAGGAGTATATCGTTGGAGCCACAGGTATTCGGATCGAGGAGAAGAATATCGGAAACGGTTTGAAGAAACTGCGTCACTACTGCGAAGATGTCCATGACTTCGCCTGGTGTGCGGACACCGATTTTATGGAGTTCAAAGAGCGATATGAAGAAACGGATATACGACTCCTGTGTCAAAAAGATCATGTCGATATGGCACAGAGATACCTCAAAGCCATAATAGTTACATTCGAGTATTACGGAACCCGCTACGGAATCTATCCGTATCCCATTATTACAGTGATCGAATCCAAGCATCGAGCGACTGGTGAGATGGAGTATCCCACACTGTTTCAGACGGGTAATTTTGATACCCACGGGAAGATAGAAATCTATCAATCCGACCCCTTACCCGAATCTGATAAATACGTAGAATGGCTGACGATTCATGAATTCGGACACAACTGGTGGTACGGGATGGTCGCAAACAACGAAACGGATCATGTATGGTTGGATGAAGGCATAAATACGTATGCCTCCACCAAAGCTCTGGAGTATGGATACGGACCGTATATTTTGGAAAATCATAATGGAATCACGGAAACGGCAAGGGAACACGATAGAAATATTTATCTCAATATAGCCAAGGATGCAACCATACAACAGACATCCTGGCTGTTCAGGTCATGGGATGAATTTTTTGCCTTTAATTACTGTAAGCCGGAAATGATGCTGCATACCCTCAATAACTATTTTGGGGAAGAACTATGGGGTCAGGTGATGAAGACCTTCTTTCAACGATGGAAGTTCAAGCATCCCAAGACCGAGGATTTTTACGATGTTGTTTATGAAGTTACAAAGAAAAATCTGAAACGCTTTTTCGACGAGTACATGAACACGACCCACACTCTCGATTTCTTTATCGAGATGGTTGAAGAGAATGAGGTGACTATCGGAAAGGAGGGATGGCTGCGATTCCCGGTGACCATCACATTCCATTTTGCCGACGGATCACACGAAGTGAAAGAATGGCAGAATATCAGGAATAGGTTCACATTCGATCTTGGCAATTCCGCTGACATCACCAAAGTGGACATCGATCCCGATCGAATCATTGAATTTGAGATGAGTAGAGAGAACAATGTGTGGAGTAGGGGAGAATGATGTAACACTTTATTAGTTACTATTCAGGCCTAAGGAATTCGGTTATCGGCTCAAGAGCGAATTTTCTGACGTATTACATACTCATCCAGCAATCTTCTGATCATTTTCTGATATTGCGTTTGATATTTTTGGGCCATTTCCTTGAAATAGTCAACACTTTGTTTACTTAAAGAAATAGTCACTTTCACAGTTTCTTCTTTAAAAACCAATTCCTCCGGAGATGGAAGAAAATCGGATACTATCTTCACATCTTCAATCGGTTCATTCGTGTATTTTATTTTCCTGTTCATAGATCAGCTTCCCCTTTCGCCAGTAGCCTGCACCGAATATTCGAATTTTGTTTTCACGATATGTAAATCGTACGGTCAATATGCCTCCTCCCACCTTACCGATACAATAATATCTCTTTTCTAATTGGCTATGTGATAAATCTTCCAAAATGATTCTATCGGGATCGGCAAAAGCATACTGGGCCTCATAAAAAGAGACTTCATGTTTATCCTGGTTTTGTTGGTTTTTCCTTTCGTTCCAATCAAACTTCACATGTACATTCATGAAATGAATATAATAAAATGGCATATAATAAGCAATATATTTATATGGGTATTCATTTTAATCCAACAGATACAGATACTGCCCACTTTGAATTCAGCAACAATGAGATTGTTGAGTCAAGAGAAGTCGGTGAGAATGTATACATGGATTTGGACTCGAGTGGAAATCTGGTAAGTATGACTATTGAGCATGCAAAAGTAAATGCCGGATTAAAGGAATTCTCGTATCAAGAGATGGTTACGGATCAAGTATTAAGTAAATAAAGGAATTTTCAATTTTATATTATTTTCGATCTTTCCAATAACCTGGTCTATGGTTCAATTGTGTAACAGCTATAATATAGATATGCTTAGTCTTGATTTGATAAATAATTCCATAGGGGAATCGGTTTGTCAAGCAACGGCGTGTATTTTGAGAAATCTTAGGATAGCCTCAGGATAATCAATAATTCTCTGAATTGTGGCGTATACTTCCTCTGAAAATTCAAGACCCAGTCCTTCTTGGCAGTCTTCATAATAATCTATGGAAAAATATAATTCTTCACGTGCTTCAGGATGGAATGAAAAATTCATTTATTAAACCTGGCACGAATTTCATTAAATACTTTATCCCCTGGTATTGGTTTAACTTTACCCTTATTAAGCTCTTCGACGCGTTTTTCCGCTTCAACTGCCCAGAGTTTGTCAATATCACTTTGTATCGGTAAGTTGAGACTTTTTAATATTTTTTCTACCAAAGCGATTCTTTCGTTAGATGGTAAAGATAAAGCTTTTTCAGCAATTTTTTCAGATACATTATTCATCTAAATAAATCCTTCAATTTAAATTGCATTTGAGGGAAAATTAAACATACTGAATATAAATGTCAAGTTTTTTCCTTCTGATATTTCGTAAAAAAATGCACCACCTCGTACCGGGTCTTTATACCTAGTTTCTGATACAAATTGTAAACATGGTTCTTCACAGTATGATATGATATAAAGAGTATTTCCTCGATTTCTTTATTACTCTTCCCGTCTAAAATCAGCTTTAATATTTCCTGTTCCCGCTTGGAAATATGGTATTTCTCAAAGACCGGTTTCAGGTCGGTTTTGTCCTCAACATATTTCAATAAGCTCTCAGCGTGGGGCCGGAAAAAATATTTTAACCAAATCATTGGAATAAGATTAAAGTATACCAAAATCCCAAATGCAACAAAGGGCTGGATTACTTCGGGAATATTCCACCAAAATACAATTCCCAATATCGTAAAAACAATTGTCGCCACACCGTAACGGGATAAATACAAATAACCCAGGGCCTTGAGAATTTTCGCTTCCCTCTGATGTTTATGTCGCTTTCCATATTTCACCATGCGGGTTAGAATATGGATTTCCAGTATGAGTGTATTTGCGATGCCAAATCCCAGGAGAATATTCAGCCATATAAAAGAGGGGCTTTGAGTAGGAAATATGATTTTTACCACATAACAGAATGAGATAACGAAAAATCCTGATGCAATCCAGATTTTATAGGGTGTTGGTACCCTTTGATTCGGGATTCCAAAACGAATCCTTATCATTGAGAGGATCATCCCATATATAAAAATAGTTACGGATAGGATGGCGAGATTCCGGAATATGGCATTGGTTTGAGAAGAGACGTTCTCCATCAGGTTCAGTTCGAAGTATTTTCCCAGTAATAGAATTACGATGCAAAGATTGAAATAGATGATGTGATGGGTAAATTATTTTAGAAAAGGAAATGTGGGGGATTTACTTCTCTGGTAAACAAAAAAAGCAATCCATGTACCCATGATCAAGTTGATCATGGCGCTGAATATTCTGAAGTGCTCGAACATGTGTGCCTTCCGAAACATAAATTGGGATTCTTAAAAAAATATGATATTTGTTTCTATTATGCAAGTTACTTTTCGATTTGTTTGAATAGGGTATTGATCCTCTTGCTTGAAGCGTTCATTAATATATTATAAGTAAATGATTTCTGCTGTCATATTCAGGCAAATAGGAAACGAGTACTATTTTTTAAAAATGAGACCCCTTTCCTATAGCTCAATCGTGCGCTCGGCAAAGGGGGCACTGGCTTTGCCCAC
>CAZYTI010000276.1:0-534 GCA_964650065.1 uncultured bacterium | reverse complement strand
GATATGAAACATAGTTTTTCACAAAACGTATATAAGGGTAATTCATAGAACGAATAGATATCTTATTCATGGGTCAGGTTCTAAAAACAAGTGATTTACCACGGAAAGACACGGAATACACAGAAAAGGAATATCAAAACATCGAGGTACAAATGGATTTACTTTCAAGGAAAGAAGAACTTATACTGGCCATCATTTGGAAGCTTGAAGATGATGCATATGGGATTTCTATAAGAGACGAGCTTGAACATTCAATTGGGGTAAAGTGGCTTTTTGGCTCGATTTATACCCCCCTGAGCAAACTGTATGACAAGGGCCTGATCACAAAATCAGAGGAACATGCTTCATCGGACAGGGGAGGACGGCCCAAGGTGACCTTTCAATTAACACCGGAAGGCAGAGATGCGTTGGTTAAAATGAGGACATTCAGTAATGAACTCTGGACCGATGTGCCTCCCATCACGACAGGGTAGAAATAATATGAAGGAAAACAAAACACATCCGTTTAGAATAGCCGAAGAAATCCTTGAAACC
>CAZYTI010000275.1:0-6214 GCA_964650065.1 uncultured bacterium | reverse complement strand
ATTTCCGGAGTCTCGGGTTCAATTCTGTGGACTTGCTGGAAGGGATTGATGTTCCGGAAGAGGCTCTCTTTGCCATAAAGAGCCATCCGGGTCATTTCCCAAGAAAAAACCTTTTTGATAAGGTGCTCTATTCCGTGGATCCCATCACGGGACTCATTGTGGCAGCGGCTCTCATGCATCCGACGAAAAAGTTAAAGAATCTTGACGTTGACTTTGTTAAAAGACGCTTTATGGAAAAACGATTTGCCGCAGGGGCAGATCGGGATCAGATTCGAAGCTGTGAAGCGTTTGGACTCCCCCTGGATGAATTCATCGATATATCTTTAAAGGCCATGCAAGAAATTGACATGATTCTGGGATTGTAGTTGAAAATACTATTTTTCTCGTTATCCCTTCGCTGATATGAAAAGACTATTTAAAGATTTTCACGAAGTTGTCGGGGCGATTCATCTTCATTCTAATTTTTCTGATGGATCCTTGTCCATACCTGAAATAGCGAGTCTGGCAGGTGAAACGGGTCTCGATTTTCTGATGTTCAGTGACCATAACACCCTTGAACCCAAGCGTATGGGATTGGAAAAATGGTATGACCGGGTTCTGGTTCTCATCGGTTGTGAACTCAACGACATGGATGACCGCAACCACTATCTTGCTTTTCGGATTCAGCAGGAAATCGGTCTTGGTCTGGGGGCCAGGGAGTATGTTCAGAAGGTAAAGGAGATGGGTGGTTTCGGCGTCATCGCGCATCCTGCCGAGAAAAGAAAATTTTCAGATGCCTATCCACCATATCCCTGGACCACCTGGGATGTAAATGGATTCGATGGTATCGAGATTTGGAACCAGCTTTCTGAATGGCTGGAGGGGATCACCCGACGCAATATTGCATGGAGAATTTTGCACCCCCTTCGATCGATTCGCTTCCCTGTATGGGAAACATTGGAACGGTGGGATAAACTCAATCAGATAAGACGCGTCATCGGTTTAGGCGGTATCGATGTCCATGCTTTTAAACTCAGGATATTTGGATTTATCCCAGTGGAAATCTACCCATACAAAGTACAGTTTAAATCCATCAGAACCCATATATTAACAAAAAAACCGCTTCACGATGGCGGAAAAATAATAGCCTTTCATGAAGCGGAAAAAGAAATTTTTCATGCGCTCTCCCAGGGGACTTGTTATATTTCCAATTTTCGAGTCGGAGATGGACGACATTTCCGTTTTTGGGCAGAAGGGGAACAAGAAAATTATTTCATGGGCAGTCGAATTCCTGCGGGACAAGAACTGACTTTTCGAGTACAGTCGCCCCTTCCGGGGGATATCCACTTGCTCAAGGACGGACAGGCGATTAAAAAGCTGAGAGGTAAAGCATTGTCGTATAGAACGAATGAGATCGGTGTCTATCGTATCGAGGTCTTTCGAAAAAAACGCGGATGGATATATACAAATCCTATTGTCATAACAAATAAAAATTCGGGTTGATTCATATGAATAAACTGTCAGATAAACCCAAGGAATTCTGCGGTGTTATCGGAATCGTCGGTCATCCCGAAGCAGCGGAATTGGCGTATCTAAGCCTGTATTCCCTTCAACATCGGGGGCAGGAAGGCGCAGGGATTGTCAGCTCGGACGGTGAGAATGTTTATTGTCATCGAGGCCAGGGCTTGGTCAATGATGTTTTTTCAAAGCCCGAAACCATTCAGAAACTGAAAGGGAGAATGGCTATCGGTCATAATCGATATTCAACCACAGGCTCAGATCAAAAGGTCAATGTACAGCCCATCCTGGTGAATTTTAAGAGTGGCCCCCTGGCTCTGGGGCATAATGGAAATCTGGTGAATTCGAGAATGTTGAGAGATAAACTCCAGACCGAGGGTGCCCTTTTTCAAACCACCGCGGACAGCGAGATCTTTGTACATTTGATCGCAAGATCTCAAAAAGAGGATTTGGTCTCTTGTGTTATGGATGCCCTGGAACAGGTACGAGGGGCCTATTCCCTTGTGATACTAACCCGGGATACGATCATTGCAGCAAGGGATCCCAACGGTTTCAGACCATTGGCTTTGGGTAAGTTGCGTGATGGTCATGTCGTCGCATCGGAAACATGTGCCATGGATCTCATTGAGGCCGAGTATATTCGGGATGTCAATCCAGGGGAACTTCTGGTCATTCAAGAGGGAAATATACAATCTGTCACTTTTAAAGAAAAGGGCCAGTTCGCTCATTGCATTTTTGAGTTCATCTACTTTTCGCGTCCGGACAGCCGGATTTTTGGTGAATATGTGGACAAAACCAGGAGGAAATTAGGTACTCACCTGGCCGAAGAACATCCTGCTGATGCGGATATCGTTATTGCTGTACCGGACTCCAGCAACACGGCGGCTTTGGGATATGCGGAACGGGCAGGCATTCCTTTTGAGTTGGGATTGATACGGAATCACTATATTGGCAGGACATTCATTCTGCCGCAACAGGCGATGCGTAACTTTAACGTCAAAATGAAATTCAATCCGGTGGGTGGGCTATTGAAAGGGAAACGGATCGTTGTGGTTGAGGATTCCATTGTCCGTGGCACGACATTGAAGATACTCACGCAGCTCCTTCGAAAGGCAGGTGCTCGAGAAGTTCATGTGAGGGTGAGTTCTCCTCCCATACGGCATCCGTGTTTTTATGGAATGGATTTTCCTACGCGTAATGAACTCATAGCGGCCTCCAAGTCAGTTGAGGAGATTCAAACATTTTTAGAAGTTGATAGTCTGGGCTATTTGTCCATGGAAGGCTTACTCAATGCGGTGCCCCGGGAAGGTCGAGGCTATTGTAATGCGTGTTTTGGGGGTGGTTATCCGGTGGCTATTGAGGAGGATTTTTCCAAGACACAGTACGAGAAATCGTTTCGGGAGCTGAAGTGCAGCTAAACATTATTTTCATTGACAGTGAAAGATGTGATTGCTGCGGGACATGCGTTGCTGTTTGTCCGGCTGATGCAATAGAATTGCAAACATTTACAATCCGGATCGATGTGGATAAATGCACAACCTGTGGTCAATGTGTCGACATCTGTCCGTTGGGAATTCCTGAGGTGGCCGATTGAAGGAGAAATACAACATCGTTGTCGTCGGAGGTGGACCGGCTGGTTCCTGGAGTGCCAAGCACGCTGCTGAAAGGGGCGCTTCTGTTTTATTGGTGGAAAAAGATAGAGAGATAGGTATTTCAGTTCGGTGCGCCGAGGGGATTTCCGAGGCTGGATTGCGCAATTTGGTGGACATCCGTGATTGTTGGATTGCCCAGATCATCAAGGGATTCCGTCTCGTCGCTCCCGATGGTACAGTCATCGAGTCCAATACCGAGGGTCGTGGAATTGTTCTCCACAGAAAACGTTTTGATTATGATTTGGCTGATATGGCCTCACAAGCGGGTGCCGATATCCTGACAAAGGCCTATGCCCATGACCTGATCATGCATGATAGCAAGGTCATGGGAGTCCAGTTAAACCACATGGGCCGGGAGCATCGAATTTCTTGCAGTATCGTCATAGGTGCCGATGGTGTGGAGTCGCGGGTAGGCAGATGGGCGGGGCTCGATACGCGGACGGTTCCTGAAGATATGGAAACATGCGTACAGATGACTCTGGCCAATATCGACATCGATCCGGATTTTATCGAGCTCTATTTTGGCCGACAGGTGGCACCCGGAGGATATTTGTGGATTTTCCCTAAAGGACCTGATTCGGCGAATGTTGGATTGGGGATTTCAGGCACGTATGCCAAAGTTAGAAAGCCCATAGATTATATCCAAGAGTTTGTGAATAAACGGTTTCCCAATGCTTCTGTTTTGAAACTGGTGGCAGGCGGTGTGCCTGTGATGCCGACATTGAGAGCGATCGTGAAGGATGGGCTGATGCTGGTAGGCGATGCCGCTCATCAGGCCAATCCAGTGTCCGGGGCAGGAATCGGAAATGCCATGATCGCGGGAAGGATTGCGGGGCGGGTCGCTGCTGAAGCGGTTCAGGAAGGCAATGTGTCGGCGAAACGGTTGTCTGTCTATACCAAAGAGTGGCATAAGGCGGAAGGAAAAAACAACGCAAGGTTTTATAAAATTAAGCGGATTGTAGACCGTTTCTCGGATGATGATTTAAATCGGACGGCCCGATTCTTATTGGAAGTACCCCCGGGTGACAGGACGCCCGTTCAAATTTTTAAAAAGGCACTTTATAAACACCCGAAGCTCATAATTGAAGCTATTAAGGCATTTGGTTAGGGATTTTACAATGGAGACGACGAATGGTTAAGGAAGACCGCATCTGGACGGTACCGAACGTTTTGAGTGTTTTCCGTTTGATGTTACTCATTCCTATTCTCATTTTTATGGCTCAGGAGAAAAGAATTCTTGCCGTAGGTCTGATGTTACTGGGTGTGGCCACTGATTTTATTGATGGATATATTGCCAGACGTTGGGATCAAAAGTCAAATCTGGGACGATTGATGGATCCGGCCATTGACAAAATTAACATTCTTGTTATCACGGCTTATATGATCCGTTCCCCCCTATACGATTTCCCCCTTTGGTTCTTTTTGTTCGTGTTCGCCAGGGAAATAATACTCATGTTGGGTGGCCTTCTCGTTGTGAAAAGGAGGAACCTCGTGATGGAATCCAATCGTCCGGGGAAAAACTCGGCCTTTGCTGTGGTCATGGGGGTTCTTCTTTTTGTTCTTGACCTGCAGCCTTTTGGTTGGATCATGTTGTGGATTGCTTTTGTACTGACACTCTATTCCTCCTGGGTTTATTTTCGTTCATTTGTTCGTCAACTGAAACAGCAAACTTCGATGGATTCGGACTGATAGGATATTCAATATGGCACGATTTTTCAAGAAGTGGGAAAAAGGATTGGCCAAGACCCGGAAGGGTGTATTTAGTAGCATTACCAATGCATTTAAGGGCCGAAGTCGGGTTGATGAAGAACTCATGGAAGAAGTTGAACAGATCCTCATTGAGAGTGATTTAGGTGTCGACACCACATTGAAGATCATGGCAGATTTGAGAGAAGGTTTATCACAAGGTGAGAACGAGTTAGAGAACAAGGTTCGAACCCTCATGAAACAGGAAATATTGAAGTTTGTTCAAGTTGATGGGACGATCGCTGATTTTGATATAAAGGAAAAACCTCATGTCATACTGGTTGTGGGCGTGAACGGTACGGGCAAGACCACGAGCATTGGTAAGATTGCCCATCGATTACACCAGGAGGGTAAAAAAGTGCTCCTGGCCGGAGCAGATACTTTCCGAGCCGCGGCCGGTGAACAGTTGGATGTCTGGGGCAAACGGGCCGGTGTCGATGTCGTGAGGCAATGTATGGGCGCGGATCCTTCTGCGGTGGCCTTCGATGCGCTCAATGCCGCTCAAGCCAGAGGTGTGGATGTTGTGATTGTGGATACAGCCGGACGTCTTCACACCAAAGTCAATCTGATGGAAGAGTTGAAAAAAATGTATCGGGTAATTGGAAAACGGATGGGGACCGCACCTCACGAAATTCTCCTGGTGATCGATGCCACGACCGGTCAGAATGGCCTGAGTCAGGCAAAATTGTTCACAGAGGCAGTGGGTATCACCGGTATTGTGCTGACGAAACTGGATGGAACCGCCCGGGGAGGGATCGTTGTGGCCATCAATCAGAATTTGGGCATTCCGGTTAAATGGGTAGGCGTTGGCGAAGGATTGGAGGATCTCATTCCTTTCGATGCGGAGTCGTTTGTAGAGGGATTGTTTGGGGAGGATTGAAAATTTCAGGAAAAAATTCTCTGAAACAAAAGAAATACAAAAGTAAACAATTTTCCGGGACGTTTATGATGTTTCATAAATCATTTGCTCCTGAAGCATTGTTTTTTGATGACCCAGACAGATAAATCCTTTATCCTTCGCTATTATCTCCCAATCAGAAAAATCGATAACATAAATCCTGGCACCTAATAAATTACGAAATGCACTGAGTATACTTGGTCTCGCTATTGTTACCAGGAAATGATCTCCCTCAGATAAGACCCTCTTTACTTCATCTAAAAATGCTGGTTTATCCCGAAGGTACTCTGTTAATCCGATGGCAGAGATGAATGAGATATTCCCAATCCGAAAGGGCAGGTGGTAAGCATCGCCTGCAACACACAAAAGATGCTTGTTCGAGGGAACTCTCTTGATCATCTCAAGAGAGCGATCCAGTCCC
>CAZYTI010000274.1:2388-6241 GCA_964650065.1 uncultured bacterium | reverse complement strand
GTCATATCATTCAAATGATTGAATATTCCATTGATATTACTGAGCGAAAGAAGGCAGAAAAAGAGATTGAAATGCGGCAAAATTATTTGGAATCCATCCTGAACAATGTCCCCGATGCTATTGTGACCATTGATGGATCACATATAATTAAAGAGTGGAGTCCAGGGGCCGAACGTATTTTTGGGTTTACCCGAGATGAAGTCATCGGAGAGAATATTGACGATTTAATCACGTCTGAAGATGTCGAAACCGAAGCGAGGCAGTTCTCACGATTGGGATTATCAGGCAAAATTATGGATCCGGTAGAAACCGTTCGATATAGAAAGGATGGTAAACCTGTACACGTTCTCATGACCGCATCTCCCATTGAGGTGGAAAATCGATTTTCAGGGGCCGTGGTTGTCTATATTGATATAACCTCTCAGAAAAAAGTGCAGCAAAAACTAGAACGTTCGTTAGCTATAGTGGACCACAATCAAAAATTACTGCTTACATTGAGTAGAGCCTCGCTGGATATTCAAGAAGCCCGAGAACTGAAAGATGTTTATGTTAAATTAGGTAATCGGATACGAGAATTGGGATACTACACGATGGTGTTCAAACTGTGTGATGATAGAAAGCATCTGGAAATGGCATATGTGAATTTTAATGCCGATCTGATAAACTTGGGAGAGAAATTGGGTGCTTCTCCCATCGGCCTGCGATTCTCCATAAAAAAGGGGGGACTGTATGAAGAGATTCTTGGTGGAGGATGTGCCGTATACTTTGCCGATATCATTAATCTGATCGCAGAAACTTTACCAGGTCGATCCAAGTTAATGTCCAAAAAGATTGTAGAAAAAATGAAAATCAGCAAAGCCATTTTTGCTCCTCTGCTAATTAAGGGAAAGGTCATCGGTGTCTTGGGCATGGCAGGTGAAGATGTCAAACCATCCGACGTTACTACTGTTGAAACATTTGTCAATCAGACGGCCATGGTTTTAAAAAATATCATGTTGTATCAACAAGCCATTGAACAAAAAGAAGTCTTGAAGGAGAGTGAAGAACGATTTCGCAGTATCAGCACCTCAGCTCAAGATGGCATTGTCATGATGGATCAAGAAGGTAATGTTTCCTTTTGGAACGATGCCGCAACCAAAATATTTGGGTATGAGAAAAATGAAATAATAGGATCGAACTTGCATCGTGTGCTTGTGCCCCTAAAATACAAAGTGGCTTGTCAGAAAGGATTTTCCGGATTTCAGAAAACCGGCATGGGTGAAGCTATCGGGAAGGTCATCGAATTGAGCGGCATTCACAAAGACGGTACGGAATTCCCTGTCGAATTGTCGCTGTCATCCGTCAAAATAAATAACAAATGGAATGCCATTGGTATCATAAGAGATATTTCCGAGCGCAAAAAGGCAGATGGGCAAATCCGGTTTTTATCATCGGTTGTCGAGCAATCCGCCGATGGAATGACGATCTCCGACATGGAAGGGAATTTGCTTTTCATAAACAATGCATGGATAATTATGCACGGCTATGAAGGGGAGGAGGAGTTGCTCGGTCAAAACCTGAGTGTCTTTCATGACAAAGAGCAATTTAAGGACGATGTCGAGCCATTTATCCGGAAAGTTATGGAAGATGGACACTACACCGGTGAGGTTGGTCACATATGCAGGAATGGCAAAAAATTCTCCACACAAATGACGACCACTCTACTGAGGGATGAAAACGACGTTCCGATTGCCATGGCCGGTGTGGCTACGGACATCACCGAGCGCAAGATGGCGGAACGGCAATTAGAGGAATCCAAACAACAAACAGAGAAGGTCAACCAGGAATTGAAAAACGCATTGGAATACGCGAATAAAATGGCTGTCGATGCCAAAATGGCCAGTTCCGCCAAGAGTGAGTTCTTAGCCAATATGAGTCATGAGATCAGGACACCCATGAACGGGATCATCGGTATGACGGATCTTGCCCTCGATTCCGAATTGACTCCTAATCAACGGGAATATCTTAATGCCGTAAAAATCTCAGCCGATTCACTTCTCAATCTGATCAATGGTATTTTAGATTTCTCGAGAATCGAAGCAGGCAAGGTCGAGTTGGAGACAATTGATTTTAGCCTGCAGGATTGCGTTGGTAATGTGATCCAAATTCTGACACAACGAGCCATTAAAAAGGGTGTGGTTCTAAAAAACCGATTATCTGATAAAATTCCTGATTTGTTGAATGGGGATCCCTATCGCCTAAAGCAAATCATTACCAACCTGATAGGCAATGCCATCAAATTTACTGATGAGGGGGAGATTGTAGTCAGTGTGGAGGTGGAGTCACATAAAAAAAACCGGGTCAACCTCCACTTTTCTGTGACCGACACGGGTATCGGTATACCCAAAGATAAAAAACAAAAAATATTTGATGCCTTCAGCCAGGCCGATGGATCCACCACGAGACAGTACGGTGGTACAGGATTGGGATTGGCCATCTCGGCAGAATTGGCGGGATTGATGGAAGGCAAAATGTGGGTCGTAAGTCCGGTGGAAGATAAGAAAATCTCAGTGGGTGGCCCCGGCAGTACTTTTCACTTTACAACCACTTTTACCATACCAAGTGATGTCAAACAGCCCAAACATACTGAGAAAAGATTGAAGGCTGAGAAAGAAAATGAGGAGCCCGATATGTTGGCCAATTCAGAAGGAAAACCGCTCAGAATCCTTTTGGCAGAAGACAATCCCATCAATCAAAAACTTGCCGAGGTGTTACTCAGAAAGAAGGGATGGGAAGTGGTGACCGTCTCCACCGGGATAGAAGCTCTCAACAGTTTGAGATCTCAAATTTTCGATATCATTCTGATGGACGTTCAGATGCCGGAGATGGATGGATATGAAGCGACAAAAATAATTCGAAATTTGAAATCGGAAATTCGAAATATACCCATCATTGCGATGACTGCCCATGCATTAAAAGGTGATCGAGAGAAGTGTCTTGAAGCAGGAATGGATGATTATATCGCTAAACCTATTAAAGCTGAGGAATTCTATAGGATCATCTCTGAGTTCGGGAATGGAAAGATATCAATTAGTGAAACGAATCAACAGGTTTCCATTGATCTTTCCAAGGCATTAGAAAGCGTCGATAATGATAGGCAACTACTCCAGGAATTGACTGCCGATTTTATCGACACCTATCCTTCCCAACTGGAATTGCTTCGTAAGGTCATTGAAAATGATGAGACCGAACAGGTTGATAGAATAGCTCACAGTCTTAAGGGGAATGTGAGTATTTTTGGTGCTAAAACGGCTTATGATCTGGCTAATAAACTCGAACTCATGGGAAGACAATCACAATTAGAAGGTGCAGATGAGGTTTTGCGAAAACTTGAATTAGAAATGGAAGGCGTCAAGACGTTTTTCACATCGCAGAATTGGTAAAGGGAATGTGATATTGAAAGGTTCCCCGGTCTATGAAAATCGATAAGATAAAAAAACATAATCAAAAAAAAGCAAATACGAGCAAATTGAATTTGATCAATATCGCTGCGCTGTTTGCCCTTTTTTACTGGATCATCGAGTCTATCAGGGATGTTCTCGTGTTTGAAAAGGGCGATATTTTCCAGCGAGTATTCTTTCCTGAGCCGGCCTCGTTCTGGATGCGATTCCTGATCGTCGGCATTTTACTTTTGTTTGGTATATACGCCCAATCTCTGAAAGAGAAGATTGAAAGAGAGGAACGAACCGACGACAAACACCACATATTTCATTCCACGGGGATCGTATTGGCCGGTTTATGCTTCGGTCTCTTTTACTGGATACTGGAATCTGTCAGAGAAATGCTCCTTTCTGGAAACGGGAATTTTTTAAAA
>CAZYTI010000274.1:0-2378 GCA_964650065.1 uncultured bacterium | reverse complement strand
GTTCTTTAATCCTGAGCCCATGTCCTTCTGGATTCGCATATTGGCCATACTGATTTTGTTTCTCTTCAGTATTCATATCCAAAATATTGTGAACAATCGCCGCCGTATAGAACATCTGCTCCGGGATTCGGCAACCAAATTTGAGAATATGGTTGAAGGAATGTCGGACCTTGCATTCAGGTTAGACACGATGGGGCATATTGTCTATATGAATTCCGTTTCAAAAAGATGGTTGGGATATCAACCAGAAAAATTTATCTCAACATCGTTGAGTGCGATTATGCCGGAATCACAAAAGAAGCTATTGAAAAGAGCCTTGAAGGCAGTGGTGTCAGGGAATAGAGTTAAGAATTTAAGGAGTGAAGTTAATCATCGGGATGGTCAGGTTTTTCCCATTGAAGTCAGTGCGGTTCCCGTATACGATGATACAGGGGAGATCATCGGCGTTCAGGGAGTCATGAAGGATGTTTCGGGCCAGAAGTTTCTGGAAAATCCTTTAAAGAAATGTGAGTTGCGTTTTATTCAAGTATTGGAAGCGGTTCCTGACGCAGTATTGATGGTCGATAAGACCGAGTCAATATGTTATTCGAATTCAGCGGTTGAAACACTCTTCCGACAAAAAAGAGATGTGTTATGCAGGAGATCGTTCCCATTCCCTTTGGAGGGGAATAAATTCAACCAGTTAAAGATAACCCTGGAGGACGATGATAACGTTTTTGTGAAAGTAGATGCCATCGAAATTAAATGGGATGATAAACAGGTCCATCTGGTATTTCTCAGAGATATGAGAGAGGTGAAGAAAGGTGAAAAATATTTAATGGATGCAAATGGAAAAATTGATGCATTCGAACAAAAGCAAAATAAACTCTTATCTAAAGTATTCCACAAACTGCGGGTTCCGATAGCTGCTGTACAGGAAGGTATCACCATTTGTTTGGATGGATTGCTGGGTGATTTATCCGAACAACATGAGGATATATTGAACAACGCCTTGATGGATACAGAGCGGATTGTTCGCCTGATCACCGATTTGCTGGATATATTAAGAATCGAAATGGATAGAGTCAACCTGAGGAAAATGAGAGTGGATTTATGTCAGGTTATACATGACCTGGTCTCTGACTTGGCAGGAAGTGCCGAAACCAAAGCCGTTCGGATGAAGGCTAAAATACCCAAGAAAAAATTATCAGTTTACACGGATCCCGAAAAAATAAACACGTTATTAAAGCATATCTTTAGAAATTCATTAAAATTTTCTCCTGATCATTCCGAAGTTATAATTCAATTGGAAGAGAAGGACAAGCTCATTCAGTTAAATGTAACAGACCATGGCATCGGTATTGAAAAGAAAGATTTATCCCGCATATTTAATAAACTTGAACAGCTGGGTACAGTGAAGGGAGATATTGAAAAAGGTGCTGGGTTGGGATTGGCCATCGTAAAGGGCCTGGCCGATAAGTTGGGGGTAAAGATTCAGGTAGATTCGGTTCTGGGCAAAGGTACCACTTTCTCTTTTTATTTCGAAAAAGCAAGTATCCCCAAAATCCTTATCGCCGACGATAAGCCCTCTAAAGGTGAAGCCATAAGTAAATATTTAGGTAAGCACGATTACCAGGCAATTCATGCCTGTGATGGAATTGAAGCCATACATTTAGCCCAAAATGAGCAACCCAACATTATTGTTCTGAGCAGACTATTATCGAAATTGGATGGGTATGAGGTCATAACGAGACTGAGACGAAATACCTCGACGGAAGATATACCGATCATTATCCATGGATCAGATAATGGTGATTCATATGGACGCGCACCTCATAACAGTGATAGAAAAACGATGTTCCTGAAGAAACCCTATAAGTTAGAAGAGTTGAAAATGCAAGTTGACAATTTTCTTAGTGAGGGATTACCACAATAAAGGGAATACAAGTTTTTATTTTAGGAGAAAAGGATCATGGAAAATTCAAGATCGGAGAGTATTCTTCTGATAGAGGATAACCAGAGTCTGAGAAAATTGTGGAGAATCAGATTGGAAAAGGAGGGCTACGAAGTGGCAACGGCTCAGGACGGTCTTGAAGGATTAGAGAAAGTGCGAACCCAAAATCCGGATCTCATCATCCTCGATCTTTTACTTCCCGGAATGGATGGTCATAAAGTGTGTCGATTGGTGAAATCGAGCTACCGGACAAAAAACATACCCATTGTCATGTACACATCGAGGGATATGGATGAAGATGCGGATTTAGCAAAAAGGTGTGGTGCCGATGCTTTTATCGTGAAGACGACACGATCCGCTGTCATGTTGGATGTGATACGGCAACTATTAGGTAAGAATCCAAAAGTGAGTGATGGGGAATCTGATTTATTATCAGCGATTGATC
>CAZYTI010000273.1:0-6246 GCA_964650065.1 uncultured bacterium | reverse complement strand
AGAGAAATATCCAGAATATAAGACAAAGGTAACCCTGGTCATGGTCGCCGTACCGTCCAGAATAGGTGTTGAAACATATCAGTTATTGAAGCACCAGGTCGATGAATGGGTGGGCCGTATCAATGGCAAGCATGGGACCATCGATTGGATGCCCGTATGGTATCTGTATCGTTTTTTACCTTTCGATAAAATTGTCTCTTTATACGATCTGGCCGATGTCGCCCTGGTGACTCCGGTGAGAGATGGAATGAATCTCATCGCCAAGGAATATGTGGCTACCCGAAAGGACGGCCGAGGTGTACTCATACTGAGTGAAATGGCAGGGGCGATGAGTGAGATGGCAGAAGCCATCTTTGTGAATCCCAATAATAAACAGGAAATTGCAGATGCCTTGAAAGAAGCCTTGAACATGACAGATGAGGAACAGATCGAACGGAATTGGATCATGAAAGAGAGATTGCGACGATATAATGTGCATACATGGGCCAAGGATTTTTTATCGGCTTTATCCAAGGTGAGAATTGAGCAAGATGAAATCGGAACGAAAAGGTTAACCGGGGATACATTACGTAACTTACTCGATGAATATATACGAGCCACACAGAGGCTCATCTTTTTAGATTATGATGGAACCCTCGTCCCATTTGCAGAAAAACCTGAAAAGGCCGTTCCCGATACAAAAATATTGAATAATCTTGGACGTTTAATAGCAGACACCAAGAATGAAGTGATTCTCGTCAGTGGAAGGGATAAACAAACACTGGATAGATGGTTCGGACATTTAAATATGGGATTGGTTGCCGAACACGGTGTTTGGATTAAAAGGGATCGAAAGAATTGGAACCTCATTGAACCGATGAATAACGATTGGATGCATGAATTTCGACCCATTCTGGAACTCTACGTGGATCGTACCCCCAGATCGTTCATTGAACAGAAATCATATTCTCTTGTCTGGCATTATCGTAGGGTGGGTCTTGAATTGGGAGTCGTGCGAGCAAGAGAATTAATTGAAGATTTATTACATTTAACAACCAATCTTAATCTGAAAGTTTTAGAGGGAAATAGAGTCATCGAGATTAAGAGCAGCGGGATCAATAAAGGACGTGCCGCAGTACACTGGACCTCAGAGGCTGACTGGGATTTTATAATGGCCATAGGTGATGATTGGACAGATGAGGATTTGTTTGAAATACTGCCGGAATCGGCCCATACAATAAAAGTCGGATCCAATATTTCAAAAGCCGGATTCTATTTGGCTAATTATATGGATGTCAGAAATTTGATCAAATCAATGGTGAGACTACATAGTTCGTGATTCGTTCATGACATTATTTTTACAGATCATTTTTTAACAAATATTTATTGATCTACGATCATTTTTGTCAATCCTTTACGGCTCCCAATAGAAATAAAAATTCCGAATCGATCTTGACAATCAATTATCAATAGGCTATATTATATTTAGAGGTTATATAGGTCTATCCGGGACTGTCATGATTTTGTATCGTATACAATATCGTCTCATTTTCATTTTTGTGAGCCTTGTCATCGCAATTCTTCTGATCAGTGGATGGATGCTCCACTGGATGATCCGCCAGAGTCTTGAAACAGAATTGGGTAGAAAGCTTATGGCTATTGCCACCACGTCCTCGGTGATGTTCGGTGAAGAAGAGATTGGATTCATATTGCAGGATAGTGGTCCCCGTACGGAGAATTATCTTCGGGAAAAACTGGAGAGGATGAGAGAAGCAACGGGGGTGAAACGCATTTACTTCTTTGATTCGTCTGGAAAAAGCTTGTTGGACACAGAAGACGATATTGTTCGGGGTAGTGCATATTTTGGCCTCCGGTTTTATCGTAGAGAGATTGAGGAAGTGCAGGCGGGTCAATCGACCTACTCGGTTCTCTTCGAAGGTATTGATGGTCTTCCGACGATGACGGGTTATGCTCCATTATATCAGGGAGATATCATTTTGGGTGGTGTCGGTGTTGATGGGAGTGCGACTTTCCTGGATAGTGTCAATGCCATGCGTAGGCGGTTATATCTTTTTGGCATATTGGGATCATGTGCTGCCATAGGTCTGGGGATTTTTATGGCCGGATCCATTACCCGTCCAATTGAAAAGTTGGTGAGAGCCTCTAAACGTATCGGGGAGGGGAATTACGATGAATCCATACCCTCTCTCGGAAAAGGAGAAATAGGTCTTTTAGCCGAAACCATGGAGGAGATGCGTCGGGGGGTGGTGGAAAGAGAACATGAGTTGAAAGCGATGCTTGCGGGTGTGGCTCACGAAATTCGAAATCCTCTGGGAGGCATTGAACTTTTTGCAGGACTTCTTTCCGACGAGGTATCGGAAGAAAGTGAAGCCAGCAGCCATGTCGATCGGATTGTGAAAGAAGTCGGCCATTTAAAGAAAATCGTTGATCACTTTCTATTTTATGCACGCCCCCACGATCCGAATAAAGAGGGGTGTTCTTTGGAGGACACTGTTGAAGAGACGTCCCATCTTGTAGAAAACCAGATCAGTCAATTGGGGATTGTACTTTCAGTCAAAGGTGAGAATCCATCGATCTTTGTTTGGGCCGATCCGGATCATTTGAAACGGATTTTGCTGAATCTCCTGCAGAACGCCATTCAAGCCATGCCCAATGGAGGTGAGATACGGATCCGGTGGTGTTTGGCCGACGGCCAGGTTTCCATATTCGTTCAAGATGATGGTGATGGAATGCCCAGAGAAGTCCAAGAAAAAATTTTCACGCCCTTTTTCACGACACGTGATCAAGGAACAGGACTTGGTCTATCCATCGTTAAAGGACTGGTGGAAGTCAATGGTGGATCTGTTCGGTTGGTCCGGTCAGATGAGAATGGATCAGAATTTGAGGTAAAACTCAAACAGCATAATCAGTCGTCAATATAAAAGTGAATCTGAGGTCATATCGTGAGTGATACGAGAAAAAAATCAATTCGAATTCTTGTCGTTGAAGACAATGACACGATGCGAGAGGGTATTGTTCAGGTACTTTTGAAGGGGGGCTATGACGTCACCGAAGCTTCGGAAGGCGTTGAAGGACTCACTCGTCTTCAAGAAGAGAAAATCGATCTGGTGATCACCGATTATAAAATGGCAAAAATGGACGGCTTGGAACTCCTTAATGCAATTAAAGCACAGAATCCCGAGATTGAGGTCATCGTCATGACAGCTTATGGTACCATCGATCTTGCGGTGAATGCCATGAAAGCCGGGGCCTGGGATTTTCTTGCCAAGCCCATATCAAAAGATGAACTGCGATTGAAAGTGGATCGTGCATCAGAATTCATCCATGGACGTCTGACAGTGAGCCGTTTGACTGAGGAGAATCGATATTTGAAGGAAGAGGTCGATGTCCGGTTCAATTATGGGGAGATTGTGGGGGAGTCGGCTAAGATGAGGAAGATCTACCGGATGATCGAAAAGGTAGCGAAAAATGACACTTCGGTTCTCATACATGGGGAAAGTGGAACGGGTAAGGAACTTGTGGCCCGAGCGATTCATTTCAACAGTTCCAGAGAAGACCGTGCTTTTATCCGTGTGAATTGCGGTGTGTTGGCAGAAGGTGTTCTGGAAAGTGAACTGTTTGGTCATGAGCGGGGTGCTTTTACAAATGCCCTCCGGAGAAAAAAAGGAAGGTTTGAATTGGCGGATAGAGGAACCCTGTTTTTAGATGAGATCGGGGATATCCCATTAGGAACGCAGGTGAAATTGTTGAGGGTCCTTCAGGAGAAGGAATTTGAGAGAGTGGGTGGTGAGGAAACATTATCCGTTGATGTCCGCTTAATTGCGGCAACACATCGAAATTTATTGAAAGAAGTGCATGAGGGGCGATTTCGAGAGGATCTATATTATCGTCTGTACATACTACCCATCGATTTGCCCCCCTTGAGACAACGAAAAGAAGATATCCCGCTTTTGGTAAAACATTTTCTCCAGAAGCTGAGCCAGGAAATGAAGAAACCGGAAGTCCATCTCTCCGATACGGCATTAGAGGCTTTGATTGTCTATGACTGGCCGGGTAATATCCGTGAACTGGCCAATGTGTTAGAGAGAGCGGTGGTTCTTTCAGAGGCGGATACTATTGGGATTGAAAATCTTGGATTCATTATGAAAGAATCGAACGGCACGATGATTTCAGAAAAATCCATGAATCTCGATATTAGATTGGCCGCTATGGAGAAACATCTTCTAGAGCAGGCCTTAAAAGCCACCAACGGGGTTAAGGCCAAGGCGGCCCGTCTTTTGGGTATAAAAGAAGGTGCTCTTTATTATAAGCTTCAAAAATACGGACTGTTGGAAGAGAGGTGAAGTGAGATGGGTCACTATCAAAAGGCGTGGAGGCTCTCGGTATTTGTTCTACTCTTGATGAATTCTGTGAACCTCAACGCCCAAGAAAGAAGCATCATCACCCAGGAAGCATCAATCACCGCACTGGAAAAGAAATTAGATTCTCTTCAATTGGAACAGGCTCAACTGCTGAATCAGGCGGAGATCGTTGCCCATCGTATTGAATTGTATCGAACCAAACAAAGTCTCAATGCACGGGAACATCGCAATTTCCAAAAGCAAATGCAGGCTTCTCAGGAATTAGAGCATCAAATTCGTCATATTGATTCTCTCATCAATGAGACCGACCAGGAACGGCATGGTACGATTGAGAATTTGGTTCAATACTATGAAAAAGAAATAAATCGTCTCCTTGAACTAACAGAGAAAGACGAGGTTTCAAAGAATCAAGACTTATTCACACAAATTCAAGGTTTGTTATCCAAGAAACAAATATGGGAAAATCAGCTTGTCATTCCGATACCACGTTTTGAATCCCGTTTTGAGATTGATGCCCGGCCCTGGGATACGCCCAGCCAGCTTCAGATAAAAGGAGACTTTCTACTCGATCGAGAGGAAGCTTTTAGAGAGGAGATCGAATTGGTAAAAAAACGAGTTCGTTCCCTGGCAGAGGAAAAGAACATACGTGTCAAGGTTGCGGAACTCGCCCACGATTTGGATCTTTTTGATGAGCGGGAGGAGTTGTTCGGGAGACAACAGGGTGCTGGAGATCAGTCAGCGAACGTACTTTCATATTGGGAAGAAACGGGTAACAGAGCAACCGATGCTCAGAAACAAGCGGGTACCGAGACCTGGAATCCAGACATCACACAGCCGTCGTTAAATGAAAATGTAGAACCTATTCACAGGGGTATATCCCCCCGATCCCCTGAATATATACAAGATTCCATTGAACGTCTTGAAAGCTATGTGCACCGGATGCAGGCCAGAGCCGACAGTCTGAATCAAAAGGCGGTATGGTTCCATAGTGAGTCAAAAAAAAGATCCAAGTGATATCCGATCAGGAATGCATAGATGGTTCAGAATCGGTCTCCTCGTGTGTTCCATGCTCCTGTGTGGTCGTAGTGTGGGACAGTCGTGGAAATGGCAATCGCGGTTGGATTTTTCCTGGGTACATGATAACAACGTTTTCGAATTATTGACCGGCACAAACAGCGATCATTCGGGACGTGTCCTGGCGGACTTTTATGGCAGGGGTTCGTTGTTCAAACCTGTGCTGCTTTCGCTGCGTTACCAATGCGGCTTGGAGGGGTACAGTCAGTATCGTGTCGAAAATCGTGTGATCAATGATGGCGAGGTGATTTTTGAAGTACCCATCCACCGATTCTTCTCATTTGGTACCACCCTTCAAGGAAAGGCAAAGACCTTTTTCCAAACGACCCGGGGGTATGGATTCTATCAACTTTCACCTTTTATAAAGTGGATATCACCCAAGGGCTTACGCGGCAGTTTGTTCTACTCGTATTCTCTCCTGGATTACAGGCAAGGTTTTTATTTCGATGTGAGGAATCAGAGCGGGGGTTTTTTTATCGAGTATCAGGTTATGCCTGAAATCACTCTGGATTTCCGCTGGACGATAGGTGCCTTCCAATATGAGCGGCATAGTTTTACATACATATTATTGGATACTTCATACCAATGGTTGGATTTGGGTATACAGCAAAATGATCAATATCAAGTGATTTCGACCCAATTGGAAATCTATAAATGGGCTTTGATGCGGATTGGCTTTTCTTATCGTTGGAATGATTCCAACAGTTACGGATATGGGTATTCATGCCCTGAGATCAGGATCATCATGGCCAAGAGTTTCCCCTGGGATCTCACGCTTCGGTTCTATTGGAGCCATCGCTGGAAAAAATAC
>CAZYTI010000272.1:0-6269 GCA_964650065.1 uncultured bacterium | reverse complement strand
GTGCCGAAGCCTGCGGCCGGGATGACGGCTTTCCTGATTCTCCGGCCCGACTGAATGACGAGCTTGAGGCATGACAAGTGAAGATCGCGTTCGATGATCTCGATGACTTTCTTCTGTGTTTCTTCATCTTTCACGATGAACTGGGCTGTTCCATCTCCCTGGGAGCCGACGCCTTTTCCACCCAAAATCAAAGGTTGAATGGGATCGTAGTTCAGAAGCTTGTGTAATACCGGAGCCGTCAGTTGGGAGGGGCAGGCGGGACCCAGATGTTTGTCGAATTCGGCCTGAGCCTGCTTCATGAGCTTACCGATACGCGTCGCATCGGCCTCTCCCGGAACGTCGACGAGCACAGGGAGGGCTTCGACGGCTTCGTGGGTGATTTTAACATTAATGTGACCGAGATATTTTTGAACGTTCTTTTGGATTTCACTGTCGGCAAAAGGATAGCATTGATTGAGTTTGCTTAATATTTCCTTGGTGTTTTTACTGGCCCCCAGGTCGACAATGATGAAATGCAAATCGTTGGGTACATTGACTTCGATGACGTCGATCCGTTCACCATCGAAAACCATCATGATCGGTCTATTGCCATAGGCACAGCCCTGGTCCATGCGACCGCAGCGGGAGGGTGTGGTGATCTCGCCCAGATAGGCGAATTCCATTTCGCCCCGGATGGTCATTTTGAGATCGTAGAGTCGGTTGAAAGCCCGGGCCACCAGGACGCAGACGGCGGCACTGGAAGAGAGGCCCTTTTTTATGGGCAGGTCCGTAAGATAGTTGTCAATTTCGAGGCCGTGGACACGATAGTGCGTGAGCACCTGATAGGCCACACCGGCGGCATAGCTGAAAAATCCTCCCTTTTCCGCTTCTGCTAACAAGGCTTCTTTTTCCATGGGCAGTTCGAAGGATCCCTTTCGTGTGCCGTCACTGAGTGAGGCATGGAGAATGAGCTTGGTGGGATGGGGCTTTACCTCGGCATAGATACCCTGGTTGGTCCCCGTGATGAGGGTAAAACCTTTTTCCAAACTGGCGTTGATGCGACGATATCCACCTGCCCAGTCGCTGTGCTCGCCAAAAAGACAGATGCGTCCAGGTACAAATATTTTCATGGTGCTCCCCTTTTACTTTTTATGGGGATAATAGCCACGAAGACTCAAAGCCACGAAGAGAAAATTATTTTGGTGTTTTCTTTGTGACCTGGTGTCTGGGTGGCAAGATGTAATTAATAAATATAATAAAATATGTGCCTAAAGGCGAGAATTTTTTTTATTTCATTGGCATGCGGTGTTAGAACCGATTGGGCCTGCATTTACATTTCATGTGAATTTCAAAGAGGGATTTAGGGGGATTTTCAGGCATTGTTGTTTTGTAACTTACACACCCGGGGTCCCGAAAGAAAAATCGGGACACCCGGGGTGTAAAATCGGAGTTTATCAAAATCCCCCAAACCCCCTTTATGAAAGAGGACTTCAGATTAAGGAAGACCGAAAAAGTAACCGTTGTATTTAATAGTTTAGTAATATGCGAAAGTGAAGTTGATTAGATATTAAAAATATGGTGAATTAACCGTATTGGAGACAGCCTATGAATAAGTATTGTCTTTATTTTTCTATTTATATTTTACTCAATATGTCCATATCCTGCAACCGAAATGCCCTGTTCACCAAGACCGAAGCAGAGCAGTTGATGAAGGACTATGTGGCCGAATTGGCCCATTGCGACAGCTGTCGGATTGCTCCGTTCTGGAGCAGATATTCCCGGGAGCAGTATGGATTCCAATGGATGCTGGTCAGTATTGCCAACCCTTTGTCTTTCGAAGATTATTGTCGGTTTGTCCAGGTCTTTGATTTTGAAATGACCGATGTAGAAGAAGAGGATGGATATTCTGTCCTCCGGTACAATTGGATCGAAAAAGAAACCAAGTCAGGTGACGAGCCGAAGTCCCATAAAATGATCTCTTATGTGATCCGAGAAAATGGGAGGTGGGTCTTTGCCCAATCCAGGGAGATCTTTACCAAAGATTGGCAGATTTATGAGAGCGATTGCTTTATCTATCATATTCCTCCCGAATTGGACATCAATCGGCATTTTGAGGAAATTCAATTTTTGGATGAGCAATGTCGGGCGATTACGAAGCGTCTTGGCATCCGACTCAATAAAAAGTATCATTACTATAAGGTTCGATCTGCTGGTGAATGTGCGCGTGTGATGACAGTGGGCGCCTATCAGGGTGTGGCTGTTCAGGTTTTGAATCTCCTCGTTTCTACGAGGTTCTGTCATGTTCACGAATTGGTCCACCTGCTCGATAGGGAAGTTGGATTCACGGCCGATGAATCGGGGAGATATAATCCCATTTTTAGTGAGGGCTTTGCCGTGGCTTTCGGTGGTGTTTCCGGAACGAGTGCAGGATTTGCCGATATTGAATCTAAAAACCTGCTCGATAATCCCAAATATGTTCCTCTTTCGACATTGTTGACCCATCCAGGGGATTTCGTGAGAGATAATTTTATTACCTATTTTGAAATGGGTTCCTTTCTCAAGACTATCTATAATACATATGGTCTGGAGAAGCTCAGAGATGTTTGCCGGATTACCAGCCACGATCCTGAGGTTATTGAGAGAATCGAAGGCATACTTGAAAAGTCCATCACTGAAATCGAGAACCAGTGGCATATTTCACTCGGGCAGATGGATGTTCCCTGCGTCGGAGCTGTCATTCCACAGGATGCAGAATCCATTTTTTCGGTGCTCGATGCAGAAGGGGATGATTCGGGCGATGGCGATTATATATATCCCAACGATCGGTTCCAAGCGGGTGTGTTCGATCTCACAGGATTTGAGATCTTCAGGGATGATGGACGGATTTATTTTCGGCTGACTTTCCTAAATATGACAAGACCGGTCCAGTATGGGTCCGGGGAAGCATTTCTTCCAGGATGTGTGATCGCGATTCAAAAAGGGAAGAGAGACGGGGGATTTCTTCAGAATGCATGCCACGGCATCCGGTTTATGAGGGGTGAAGGATTCGATATCAAGATCAACGTGGGCACGTCCGTCTCGATTTCGGATCACTTTAATCGGGTGGTCTTCTCGAGTCCTGAAATGATAGATGAGATATCAGACTTGAATGAGAAAACATTGTCCTTTTCCATACCCATTGAGACTATTGGCGAACCGCGTGAGGTGTGGAAATACTTTGTTGGTGTTGGCCTGATGAGCAATCGTTCGATGAACTTTCTCTATGGAGGGCCTGAACCGGTCCGTAAGGATCATCCAGTATTTATTCGCGGCGGAAATTTTGAGCAGGGGAATCCGGCGTTCATCGATCTGCTTTTACCGGAAGGAACGGATCAGGTACGAATTTTAAATGATTACGATGGAGATAAGGGAAAGCTTGTAGTGGTGCCGATGGTGGGAGGGAAGTCATCTTCGAGCCTCGAAAGGGAATAAAAGGAAAACGGATATTTGACCTGAAATTACACTTCGTCAAGGCCGGGATGTTACAGGCATCGAAAGGTTGATTAGACCTCGGAGGTCTCCAGAATCTTTGAGGTCTTGTGCGGTTCGTATCTTTTTTGTCATCTGTGTCAATCCGTGTAATCCGTGGTTATCTTGTATTGAAGGCCTGAAGAGGCTATTCATATTGAAGCCGGTTCCTGATTATAGCTCCAGTATTTTATTCTTTTGCCTTCTCTCTCCGCAGCACAAAATTCAATCCTGTAATGATCAATATCATGCTGGCCATCATGACCAATGAGATCGATTGTTTGAAGATCAGAAATGACCAAACTGAAACCAGAATGGGAACGAGGCTGTAAACAAAGCTGGACGTTTTTGTGGGGCCGATTTCACGAATGCTGAAGTTGTATGTGAGAAATCCTATTGCAGAAGCGAATATGCCCATATATAGCACTCCCAGTATGGATGAGGTTGAAATATCCCGTATCTGTATCATCATATTTTCACTCAGAGCTAAAAAGAAGAGTAATATTGTGCCCAAAAAGGTTGCATAGAATACCAATGTGAAACTGGCGTACCTATCGATGAGTTGTTTCACAGTGAGGGCGTAGATGACCCAGCTTATCACGGCCAGAAGCATGATGGCATCCCCGGCATTGATATGCATGCCGATGATGTTATTTATATTTCCCCTGGCCAATAAAATCAGGACACCCAGGAATGCAATAACAATACCCATATAATTTTTAGTAATCAATCTTTCTTTTAGGATGATAGCTGCCATGATTCCCGTGATGATAGGACTGATTGCGTTGATAATAGCCGTGTTGGTCACTTCTGTGTATCGGAGACTGAGAAGAAAAAAGTAGTGGTAACCCACGACGCCGAACAGGCCCAATAATAAGAGCTTGAAAAAATCTTTTCGCTCTATTCTCAATGAAGATGACTTGAAGTGGAATAGAAATATACATAAAAAGAACAGGGACACAGCATATCTCAAAAATGAAGCTGTCAAAGGGCCCAGGTCAAGTGTGGTATACTTGGCGGAAACATAACTTCCGGAGAAGAATAAACTGGTCACCAATGGAAATAAGATTTTTTTAGACATGCTTAGCGTGATCCTCAATTTCTACATATCTGGACAGGGCAGGGAATTTAAAAATTGGTGCATTTCATCCGGGGTAGTACTTACAGCCACCTATACTTCATCCTTGTTCAGTCGCTTTCGCAGGTACCTGCAATAGAGGGAACCCGCAGGATTGTGGGCCAGCACACGGTCTTTTACAATAAAAGTCGAAACGGGTGCATGGGCATGTTTCGTGAATAAAATATCATGACCGATGCATAATCCGCAGATGAGATTCAAATCCGTGTTTGCCTGATTCATGAGGACGGCCTGACCGATGGGATTGCACATGGTCTCCGGTTTAGTGGGATCGATTTTTTCCAGATCCAGGACCTCTTTTTGAATTGCGCATGCTTTACAACAGACGGAAACCACATGGAATTCCTTCCGCAGAAATTCGGCCAACATTTTCGCTTCCTGAGCAAGACCGATACAGAAGGCGACACCTAATTTTTGATAACCCATCTCGTGCGAAAAGAGGATGATTTCTTCCAGACGGGTCTTTTTCATGTAGTATTGCCCTTCGATCTTCGAAGCCGCTCGTGATAGCAGAAGATCTTCACCTGCATATTTCGGCAAGATTAAATCGGTCATGCCGAAGCAGTCTTTTGCATCGGCACATTTCTTTCTTTTGCATACATCACATAGCAGCTCGGTTTTGTTGGATACTCGGTTCGTTTCTTTTTTCATGGTACATTCCTTAAAAGAAAACCACTTTGGGATAATAACGTTATCACGTTCTGGGCAATGGTGTCGAAAGCCCCGGCCGTTTTGCTTTTTTTGTCTTTTAGAACGATGGGTATTCCCGTGTCACCTCCCTCCCGGGTCTGTATTTCCATGGGGATACGTCCCAGGAAGATGGCGCCCAGGAGAGATTCACGGCAACTGTGGTTTTTCCCACGCCTCCCTTGCCGATGAACACCACAATGCGATTTTTGATCTTGTTGAGATTGTCTTCGATGCGCTGGTTTTGTTCTTGAGCCTGGCTGGCGTTGTCTGGTTCGTTCATGGATGAATTCTTTAAAATGTTTGAAAATGAAAATAACGGATATAATTACAGGTTTGGCCAACCGAAACGTAAACAATGAAAGATAAATTTGATCTGAAAGACTATACTGAATCCAATTGCATAATTGTAAAAGAACACTTCTAACTTTATGGTGGCATAATTGTAATTTGAAAATGATACGTTACGACCGAATCCTGTTCATTATTGTGTTATGGCGAATTATATAGCTCGTTGACGAAATTTTATAATATTAATAAATTCATTTAGATTTAACAACCATTCACATTGCTCATCACTATAAGTATCATGTAAATCCTCTGGAATCACCAGCCTTAGGCTATTGGATTTCATTTCATTTGTCTGATTTTGGGAAATTGCCGGTTCAAGTGTAAATAAATGCTTATCACAAATGCGGGCAGCTTCTGATAAAACTTGACGCCATCTATCCTTGCATGTTGATTTTACACCCAACATCGTGAGGTTGGTTGATGAAAAATCCAAATCATGATAATATTCAATACCGGGAAATAAAAAATCAGGTTTGGCCCTGTTTTCTGTCATTTCTCCACGTGAATATTTGAGGTTCAAATTTTTGAATATAAATTCAAGATGATTTTCAAGAGCAAATCCTGCCCTTGATTTTCTTCTATTTTGAACACTCAAGGAATAACTGAT
>CAZYTI010000271.1:0-6278 GCA_964650065.1 uncultured bacterium | reverse complement strand
GGATGATTTAGAGCTGCTGCAGCTTGTGCTTCACGTTCAAATCGTTCCCTGGATTCTTTGTCCTTTATCAGGTGGGAAGGGAGGAATTTAATAGCAACTTTTCGTTTAAGTTGAAAATCTTCAGCAAGGTAAACTTCTCCCATGCCGCCCTCGCCGAGTTTTTCAATAATTTTGTAATGTGAGATCGTCTTGCCAATCATGAATTATATAACTCCTTATCATTCAACAGGACCAAAATATCGATCCAGCCAGTCCAAACTTTCTTTGATAAGCTCTTTTCGGGGTATGATGTGATCGGTTTCGTAAACGATCAGTTTTTTATCTTTTTCCTGAGTTCCAAGGAGATCAAACATCGGTCTTGCGGCTTTATCGTATGAAACATTTGTGTCAAACCTACCATGAAGCATCAAAGTGGGTATGGTCACTCGCGAAACGTAATTAATATGGTCAACTTCCGGCTTTGTCTTTCTTTCATACATTTCCAATCCGCCGGCATTGATGATGGAGATTTTTATTCGTTCTTCCACCGCAGGGATCAAGCTTCCCAAAATACCGCCCCAGCTGAAACCATAATAGGCCAGTTTTCTTGTATCAAGATCCGGTCGTGTTTCCAGATAATCAATTACGCGTTTAAAATCTTTCACAATTTTCACAACATAATCTTTAAACTCATGTGATTCAGCATACAAAAAATGTGTTGAACCGGGAATTCCATCCCGGCGTTCGAAAGTCCCCTTATACACTGGATAAACCACGGCCCGTCCGTTTTTTACTAAATAGGAGAGGTTAAAGGGAAATTCATTATAATCTTCAATACCATCGCTTGACGGGACAAATATAGAACCTGATCCCGGAAAATAAATGACCGTTTGACAGGGAGAACTGATATTTTTAGGCAGGAAGAGATGGATGATGATCCGTTCATTACCATAGGCTGCAGAAAAGGTAATCTTTTGATGGATCCAATGGGGCGATTGTTCATTGGTTTCCTCCACAGCCGCTTTGAGATCCATTTTATCATACAAAAACATATCCTTATAAATATTAAAAATAGGGTCGGAAACCGGAGTTTCTTTGTAAAAATCCCTGGGCTTACCGGTTTTTATAGAAGCAAAGGTCCTCTCAGGTACTTTTTCCTTCTCGGGATAGATGACACATCGAATCCCATTTTTATCGGAACGATCAAACGGATCAGCCTGGGTGATAGTCCCATACATATAATGAACATCGTTCCAGGCGCCTCCCTGGATACAACGCCCCTTCTCAGTCTCATTCCAGCACCATTCTCTCACATTCCCCGCCATATCATATACGCCAAATTGCGTAAATGCCTTTGTAGTTCCAATCGAAACCGGACCTTTTCCATTAAAATTACACATGGGAAAAAGCAAATGATAAAACATGCCAAGCCTACCCCTGCTTGCAGCATCCCAGTGATCTACTGTTGGTAAATCTTTTCCTGCAAATTCGGCATATGCAGCCGCTTCAAACCAGCTCACACCGTTTACCGGTAGATTGTCCTCCCCTTCCGGATAACTTCCTCCTTCCCACAATGCCGGGCCCACTCGATCCGTTGCATCCAGGAATTCAGCCAAAGCTTCCTCCCAGGATATTCGCCTATTATTTTTGATAAAGGGAATTTTCCAATAAGTTTTATCCAGATAACCGCGACTGTCCATGAACTGTTTAAATTGTTTATTGGTCACTTCATATTTATCAATAAAGAAATCGGGGATGTTACCTGTCCCGGGGATGCGTACCATATTTCGGGGCAGAGCATCTTCTTTTTCCATAATACACTCTTGAATTCCTGCTAAATAATTTCCTGTACTCCAATCACGCGGTCCTCTCGACCAGAACTGTCGGTAAAGGATATCATATCCGGGTTTTTCGAATTTCCAATTGAATAAATATTTCGGCATAACCATACTGTCAATAGGAGAGACTCCAATGTATTCCCATTCTTTCTCAACCTTATTAAAGGGTTTCCGAAAAACCTTGGCACCAGGAGGCTGTGTTTTTATGGTTATAATTCCGGTGATCTGCTGCATAGTTCTTTTTAGTAAGGGTTCGTTCGGTATATATTTGTCCGCTTTCCTTGCAAGGTGATAAGCTTCGATGTTATTGACACCGGTCCCTCCTGTGCTGATTAACTCCTCAATGTTCGGAAGTGCCACATCTTTTGCCCATCTGATTCGATTCATGCGGTAAATCTTACTTACGAGAATAACGGATGCTGTGAGGATTACGAGGCCCATCGGAATAAGAATCGCCGGTTTTAAGGTTCGGTTGACCTTGCCTGTCCTTTTCAATTCAATTCCGGTTATTTGAACATTGATCTGCTCTAATTCAGTTTTAAATTCAGAGGCAGAAGCAGTGCGTAATGTGATATCCTTCCGGAGGGATTTCTCTAGAAGTGTGATCAATGGAGCAGGAAATGACTTTGATATCTCTTCTTTGAGTCTGGGTTCTTCATTTAGAATAGAATAAATGATGGCCTGCTCATAGTCACCTTTAAAAGGCAACTTACCGGTGAGCATTTCAAATAATACGACACCCAAAGACCATATATCTGTTCTGTAGTCTACCTCATCCCCTCTTGCCTGTTCCGGTGACATATAGGCTACAGTACCCAGGGTACTGGATGTTTTAGTCAATTTCACTGCACCGCTTAGCTTCGCCAATCCGAAATCCATAACCTTTACCTGACCGGTCTCCGTGACCATGATGTTCTCGGATTTAATATCCCGGTGTACGATGCCTTTTTTATGGGCCGCTTTAAGCGCCTCGGCGATCTGGATGGCAATGTTGATGACGTCGTTGATGTGTAGGGGGGGGCCGCCCCTGCGGGATGCCCCTACGGTTTCCCGTAACGTTT
Source organism: uncultured bacterium (assembly GCA_964650065.1). Taxonomy (GTDB): domain Bacteria; phylum Zhuqueibacterota; class QNDG01; order QNDG01; family DSAB01; genus CAZYTI01. Next base: position 3,400 of record CAZYTI010000271.1, on the reverse strand, counting down.
TCCCTTCCACATACTCCATGACGATAAAGGGCATTTCGCCCTCATCGTGGATCTCATGAATCGTACAAACATTGGGATGGTTTAGTGCGGCAGCGGCTCGGGCCTCCTGCGAAAAGCGGGCTTTATCGGTTTCATTCCTGGTAAGATGGGGTGGCAGGAACTTGAGAGCCACGGTGCGCTTGAGTTTCGTGTCCTCGGCCTTGTAGACGATGCCCATCCCGCCACGGCCCAATTTCTCCAGAATCTTGTAGTGCGAAATGGTTTTCCCGATCATAATCAATCCTTATCAAAATCCAGTGCGTATTCGACGGCAGCTTCAAATCCCATATTATTACCCTCTTCTTCATATTTTCGGGTCAATTCTTCACCCACTTTCTTCCTGGCTCCTTCGAGATAGGTTTCAATCCATTCATCCCAAAATTGAGCAGCTCCAGATGTTGTAGATCCCATTACTCTTAGCTTCTCTCGTGCTGCGGAATCTACCCTGATAGACTTTACCCATCTTGATTGACCGGAAAGAGCAAAAGCAACACCCTGAAGGTCACAGGCTGCCAACCAGGTAAATCCATATTTTAATGCTGTTTCGATACCAAGGCCATATCGCTTTTCTGCTTCCTTAAAATCTCCGATACCCAGGGCACAATCACCAAGATAATGTCGTGCAACTTCAATTCCGTATACATACTCCAACTTCTCAGATGAAATAAGCAACTCTTCAGCAAGAGGTCTGCCCCGGTCAAACTGTTCCGAATGAACAGTTGCCTGACAAACACTGAGAAGGCAAAAGTTAATAAGGCCGGGACTGCCAAGCTTCCTTGCAATTTCAAGGCTTTTTATGCTGCCTTTCAGGCCAGCTTCAAAATCACCGGCCGCAGGTGATACTGAACTAAGCCAACTTAATACAATCACTTCTTCCCTGAGATTTTTATGCTGACGCCATATTCCGAGACTTTCATTCATAAGTTTTTTTGTTTTATCAAAATTACCCCCTATGCTCCATTGAATCATTCCCAATCCACACAAAGCACGGGCATATGCCCCGGATTTCTCAATATCTTTCGATACCGCTTTTCCCAGATAATCTTCAGCTAAACGGATATGTGAATGGTTCCGCCAGAACCATGCCAGGTATCCTGCAAGCAAAATGAACTCCTCAATAGATTGCGTAAATGACCAATTCAGACCAGCAACCAGGTTATCATGTTCTGATTCAAGCTTATTCATCCACGTAAGCTCTGATTCGAATTGTTCTTCATAAGCCTGTTCTGCCATCTGTAAATAGTATAAAAGGTGGACTTTCCTGTATTTTTCCTCTTCTCCGCTTTCTTTGAGTTTTTGAAGGCTGTATTGTTGGAGTGACACCAAGCATCTATAACGCACCGATTCATCTTCCTGGTCTTCTGCAATGACCAAAGATTTATCCACCAGTTGGCAAAGGAGAGGAAGAATATTTTCTTTTTTTAATTCATCATCCGTACAAATTTCTTCAACTGCCTCGATGTTGAAGTCACCGGTAAAGACTGACAATTGGTTGAACAACCGTTTCTCCTCTTCTGTGAGAAGGTTATAACTCCAGTCAATTGTTGCCTGCAGAGTTTGTTGTCGTTCAGGTGCTGCTCTGTTGGAAGATGCCAAAATCATCATCTGGGCGCTCAACCGTTCCAGGATAGTCTCCGGACTCAGATGCCTGATCCTTGATGCAGCAAGCTCGATAGCCAGAGGAATCCCATCTACTCGTTGGCATACCTGTACTATGGAAGATATATTCTGAGGATTCAGATTAAAGCCAGGTTTGCTTGAACAAGCACGGTCTGTGAATAATTTGATCGCTTCATAGCGAAGCACTTCATCGATATCCTTCTTTGAACCATTATCCGGAATTGAAAGCGACGGCACCCGCCACGGCACCTCTCCCAGCGTATTCAATGGTTCTCTGCTGGTTGCCAGGATCTGTATGCCTTCGACAGACCGTAAAAGTCTGTCCGCGATTTCTGCACATGTCTGCACTAGATGTTCACAATTATCCAGCAATATAAGGAGTGTCTTATTTTTTATATTTTCAATTAAATTATCGATTATCGCCTTGTTTGGTTCCTCTTTGACATCCAAAACCTTCGTGATTTCCTTTGCAACAAAGTTCGGATCCTTACCAGGTGCAAGATTGATAAACCATATACCGTCTTCATATGCTTGCTTGAGTGTCACGGCAATTTCCACGGCAAGCCTTGTTTTGCCACACCCACCGGCACCGGTCAATGTGACCAGCCGGTTTTCGGAAAGTAGTTTTTTAACAATTTCAATTTGTTGGCTCCGGCCAATGAAGGATGTCAACTGAACAGGCAGATTGTGTTTTGCCGACACTACGCCGACTTTAACAGGCTGGACAGTTCCCTCCAGTACATCAAGAATATCCTGCATAGAGGCGAACCGATTTTCGGGCTCCTTCTGCAGACAGGTGCTGACCACATCAGCAAGCACATCCGTGCAATCGGGATACATTTTTTTAACATCCTCCGGTTCTTCGTTGAGGATCGAGTACATCATGGCCTGCTCATAGTCACCCTGGAAGGGCAGACTGCCTGTCAATATCTCATACAGCACCACACCCAGAGACCAGATATCTGTCCGGTGATCGACTTCCTCGTTCTTGAACTGTTCCGGCGACATGTAAGCTGCGGTGCCTGTGGTCGTGCCAGTTTTAGTCAGCTTGACGGATCCCCTCAGCTTGGCCAGCCCGAAATCCATGACCTTTACCCGACCGTCATCGGTCACCATGATGTTTTCGGATTTGATGTCCCTGTGGATGATGCCCTTGGCATGCGCGGCCTGCAGGGCCTCGGCGATCTGGATAGGGATGTCGATCAAATCGTTGAGGGATAATTCCTTACATCCCCCTAAATCCCCCTTCAAAGGGGGACTTACAACCTTTTCCCCCCTTGAGGGAGCCTGTCCCGACACTTCGGGAGGACCAAGGGGGGTGTGAATAACGTCCCGCAATGTCCTCCCCTCCACATATTCCATGACAATAAACGGATGCTCTCCCTCATCATGAATCTCATGGATGGTACAGACGTTGGGATGATTTAGTGCAGCGGCCGCCTGGGCTTCCTGAAGAAAACGGGTGAGGTCAGTATCATTCTTGGTCAGATGGTGTGGTAGAAATTTCAAGGCGACGGTGCGCTTGAGCTTGGTGTCTGTGGCTTTGTAGACGACTCCCATGCCTCCACGGCCTAACTCCTCTAAAATATGATAATGAGAAATAGTTTTACCTATCATCGTGATATCTCCTGTAAGGCCGTAGCGGACCTGTCCGTTTATCCGTTTATCCGCCATCTTGTTGGGCGGGCCATCTTGTTGGGCGGAACCAAGCTATTATATTTTTTGAATATTGAAGGCATTC
>CAZYTI010000270.1:0-6285 GCA_964650065.1 uncultured bacterium | reverse complement strand
ATTTTCTTCGATGGATACCGCTATCTTATTCCCGCCCCAATCCTCCGACGGTGTAAAAACTCTGAACTCCAGCGCAAGGAATGCATTGGGCCTGATCTCGTATTCTGCCAGTTCAGGTGAAAATTCGGCTAATCCGGCCGCCACATCATGGGCGATGTTGCCCATGCCATGCATCCCGACATTCACCTCGATGCCAGGGACGTCACTGGGGCGCTCCCGCTCCGTGTAGACATAGCCGGCATCACGGATGATAAGTTTGAGCTCGTCGAATTGCTCCCTGCCCGTTCTTCCCGAGCGGACATTTTTTCGAATGATTTCGCGGACTTTGATGGCCTCTTCAAATGCTTTGAGAATACCGGGCGGCGCCTCCAATTCCCCCTCTCTGAGCACATAGGCATAGCGCTTCATATCCGTCGAAAAATGGTTGCGGTTGAGTCCCCAGTCGACGCTCAGAATATCGCCCCGCTGTATGACGCGTTCCGGTCCGGTGCCCTTGCCCACTTTTTCATAGTCCCGGTAACCGGAATTCGGAAATCCAATCCCTGGAAACCAGGTCCTTCGTAAACCCAACGCTTCCCGCCGCTCCTCCAGCCACATCTCCACCTCGAGTTGGGTCGTCTTTCCGGGCGTGATGACCTCGTTGGAAAAGGCACGGTCCAATTCTCTTTGGGTGATTTGAGCGACCCTGGCAAACTCGATAATTTCGCCGGCAACATGTTCGCTGCGAAAATCGACGATGAGATCCTGCGCGGAGACGAAGCGTTTCGCATACTTTTCTCCCAATTCTTTCACGAGGAACTTATAATCCGTAGTGGAGAGACCGTCTGCGTTATAAATTCCTTCCCCTTCCATGTAAGGATCGAGGTAATTCAGAGCGATTCGTTTCGGATCGCGTTCAGAGACGATGGAGTGCAGATCGGCTCTCCTCTTGACATCGTCGTAAACCCCGCATATGTCAGACAGTTTAGAACTGCCGGGTCCCCCGAGAGATAACCTTTCGATACGGTCCTCGCCCCTGTCGTAAAATACGTATATCCCATGGCCATAGGCGGTTTCAATACCAAGATCGAGCATCATCGGTTCGGTGCCGCGTCCGCGATCAATGACGATCCACATATCAATCTTATTACGCCGCATGGCCTTGGGGAGCACATAATTGAATTTGTCCTGGCGGATCATACAGGAGGATTCCCATTGGGACTGAAAATCTTTAACCTGTGCTGAGCTTGAGACGCTCAACACAAACGGTAGGACAAGGACTGCAAAAAAAAGTTGTCGTTTGAACATAATAGAGTCTCCTTCATTATTTATTTCCTTAAAAAGAAATTCAATTTTGCAAGAACTGTTCGGTTTCTTATCTGATGGCGTCTTCCCCAGTCACTCAAACTTTCCTGACTGAACACAAGGTAGAAATCACTCCCAGGTTTATAAATATAGCGCAGGATAACATTCGCTGAAATCTGATCTTTTCCATTGTTTTGGAGAGGATCATCCACCCACTGGAAAAATCCTTTAATAAAAAGTTCGGTAGTGAAAGAGTATATTAAGCGTAGTGAGATATTATTGGTATGAAATTGTCCATCGGGTAGCATCACCCGGTTGTATTTATAGTTCATGGTTGTTTGGATTTTGGGATGAGCCTTAACAGTGACTCCCAATCCTCCCCCGTAGGATGTTCCTGAAAAGAACTCTCCCCCGTTGACACTAATCGATCCGCTGACCGACCTGGTCCGGCTGGAATTAAAGCTACCTAAGAATATTATGTTATTGTATCTTTCCTGAGGAATAACCAGACCCGGACGTATTTCAAAATCTTCTTCCAAGTATTCAAATGCCTGTTTGACAGTGAAACTGAGTTTTGATGTGTTTTCATATTCCGCTATGAATGTGGCCGCTGCTTGTTTGTTTAGAACCATGTTGTTACTATCGGTTTGGTACATGCCCGCTGTGGTAAAAAAGAGCTGCCTGACGGAGGCCCATTTTTGAGGACGAGGAGAGAATGTAATGCTGACCTCACTACGCCGGATATCGGTCCTTCGAACGTACCCCATTTCAGGATTGAATGACCGGCCTATATCCAGGTAGGATACATAGGTTCTCCATAAATCTGATAAATAGAGAAATCCTACATTCCCCGCATGGTTATTCCGCCTAAGGCTGTCATCAGGTGAAAACGTCGCACCCCCCGCTACAAAAAATGAGAATTGCTCCGTGACATTGAAATTGGAATCAAACCCGAAAGAGCGGTTATACCCGCCGTTGGTTTCCTGCCTGTTTAAGAACATGGCCCCTACGGATGAACGGGAAAAGACATTGCGTTTCAACCGGATGACGCTGTGGTTCGTCTCAGGCACAATCCGGAATCCGTCATCAGTATCAATTCTTGTCTTCTCTGTCTGGATAGACAGAAGCCCCAGAGTGTATCTGCCGATTTTTCCATTCAGCCGCGCTCCCCCAATGATGGGAACAGGCCTTCGACTTTCCTCGTCAACACCGATTCTCCGGCTGTGGAACAGTTGAATATTGGCTGCACGTCCATGAAAGGGATTACCACCCCCCTGCCCCGGCCCGAATGAGAATGTTTCCGCTCCTTCTAAAAAGAAGTCACGTTTTTCGGGAAAGAAGAGATCGAATCGTGAAAGGTTTATTTGCTCCTGGTCCGCTTCAATCTGGGCAAAATCAGTATTGTATGTGAAATCTGCCGTTAAGTTTGATGTGAGGTTCACTTTGAGGTCGATACCGGCGTCCCCACGTGTGTAGTTGCTAAAGTCCGTTTCTTCGTCACGCTGAATCCCACCGGTTGTAAAGGGCAGGACTTCAAAGTTTCCTCCCCTTTTCAATCCGTTAAAACCAGTTATATCACCAGCTTCAGAGATACGCTCCTGACCTTCTCTTCCTGCATAGAGAGGAACAAACCGCCAATAGTCAAATTCATTCTTCCGGGCGATCCTGCGGACAAAGTTCCCGCCCATCACAATATGATCCCCTTCCGGGAACCGCAGGGTCTGCCAGGGAACAGCCATTTCAATATACCATCCCTTCTCATCAATCGAGGTTTTAACCGTCCACACCCCCTGCCAATTACGGTTTCTTAATCGCCCCTCTTCCCTGATAACAGCATCAATTCTCGAGCCGGCTGCATTAATAATAAGATTGTAAGCTCCCTGATGATCATGGAATGTATCCAGTACAATCTCAAACGAGTCATCATTGAATAATGACCCATCACGTTGCATCTGTGTGATCCGAATTTTATCAGGTTCGGATTCAAACATCCGGACTCCAAAATAGAGATTCTTATCATCATAAATAATAGCAAATTCTGTGATTTCAGTGGGTGGAGCTTCAGGAATGGGCATGCGCTGGATAAAGTCACCCTCGAATTGAACCTGCTGCCATACTGCGTCGTCGAGGATTCCATCTATTTTTGGTCCCTGTGCGACTTTTACAGCTGTCATACTCCGATGATAAGGATTTTCTTGCAGAAGTGTGTCCTTGAGTACCGTCGGCCTTGACGGTCTGATGAGATCTTTCTCTTTTTTTTCGTGAAACTCCGGAAAGTTCAGAATTGTAATCCTGGATGGAAGGGCAGTCGAGATGCTTTCGAGTAATTTAATATCATCTCGAATTTGTGCATGTAAAATATCTGGATACACACCGGTCAGAAGTAGATTGATTCCCAGTAACAAACTGAATCGTTTATTCAAAGCATATTCCTTACGTATTATTTACTCTCCGGGCTGTCCGATTTGCGAACCATTAACGAATGAGATAAAGCTCCTTTTGTGGTGGAGATAAATACTCGACACCCTTTTCGGTGGCAATCGCCTGCTCATGATTCCAGAAGAATAAATACTGGTCTTTGCCTTCGCTGGCAGGGGACGGCATATAGAAAAAGTATTCCAACACAAATTGGTTATTGGGTGCAAGCGGTATATCATACGTCCAATCCGGGCCATAAGAACCCATCCTGGGGCCAAGATAAATATCATGCTTTCTCTTGGTCGCTCCTTTTCCCTTTCCATGGCAGTCGATACTAAGCTGGGTCTTTTCTGGATCAAAACCTGCGGAATACACAGGAAAATTGTTCTTTGGCTGAACCATATGCATCTGCGGATCCCTGACAATGATCCCTGCCTCTTCAAATTTCCGATTGTACTCATGCATTATTTCACGAGGGGTGAGTCCCGCCTTGATGGTTTCGACAAAAATCTTATCGATTTTAAGATACTCTGCCCAGAGTTTCTTGATTTCTACTTAATTCGTCTCCCTCCTCAGCCTGTTGACCGGCTATTACGGATTTAGTTGATGTAACATAGGTCAGGCCCAAAAACACGGACAAAGTGAAAATCACACAAAAAACTTTTCCATTTGACATTTGAGACCTCCTTTACTTTGTTTTGAAGTTTTCAGTCTTGATTCGGAATGTTAAGCCTTACCCTTATCGTTACCATACCCTTAACGGACACGGTGAGTGAAAAAATGAACACATTTATATTTTGTGTATTGGAATTTATATCCTCCAAATAATTCATTTTCCCCGTGTCCAGTAAAAAATGTGGGGCACGTTAAGCCCATTACCACGGTAACGGCGCAATCCGGGGAAGCTTTTCATTACGCATGGCTGCATGATACACGAATGTTGCCAGAATCACTGCATTTGTCATTAAATTTTCCGGAACAAGACGGTCATACATATCCATATTGGTATGAGCATTCGTATCCATATCCATTCGGTCCTGATAAAAATAATAGCCTGGCAATCCAACTTCGGCATAGGCTTCATGATTGCCGGGATTGCCGCCAATGGACACGCCGGCAGGGATCAGATGTTTCATCCCCAGACTGTGTAACGGCTTCATCCACTCACTGAATATTGACCGAATCACCTCATTTCCCAGGGTGGATACAGCCCGTATCTTACCACTGCCGTGATCGACATTAAAATAGGCAACAAGGTTGTGATAATCCTTTTTGTATTCCTTTGTATTCCGGTCAGCAAAGTGTTTGCGAACATGAGCACGGTTTCCAAGTAATCCTATTTCATGTGCGCTCCAGAATCCAACACGAATGGTCCGTCGGGGTTTGAGCCCGACCGCTTGGAGGATACGTACTGCTTCCATGGCGGTTACGACACCGGCAGCGTTATCGGTTGCACCTGTACCGACCGGTACAGTATGAAGATGCCCCCCGCACAATACTAATTCATCTGCCATATCCGTACCGGGAATCTCCGCAATGACATTGTAATCGGTCAGCTCGTCTCTGTAAAAAGTCATTCTGACCTCAGCCTCTATCTCAACAGGAATACCTTTTTCGAGAATCCGCATGATCCGGTTATAATGTTCCGCTGCCAAAACTAACTCAGTGGGATTGGGAGGGGCATTCTCGTCCCATGGTCTTATCCCTCTAATGTAACTGGAGGTAGAAACCGTTCCGAAATCGTGCCTTCCATCGGGATGTGCAATTGCCACAGCACCCTCGGCAAATACAAAATCGATAATTCGCTGCCTCGACAGTCTATCTCCGCTTGTTCTGCGTCCACGACGCCCCTGTCGGCGCAATTCAATCTCCATTTCAGAGACTTTGGGGGCAACGGGAATCATCGCCATCTCATCGAGCTCTTCATCCGTGAACTTCGTTGCCATGGGTTCAAAGTGGGGTGTGATCTTCTGCTTCGGGCTGACGAATAATATTGCATCTCGTAATTTGCCTCTGTACTGTTTCAGATCCGTTTCTGAACCAATGTCGTTAAAATTGATATAGATAACACGCGCCCGGATTTTTCCATCTGTACCGGACGACCATGGTGCTGGATACGCAATGATCGGCATGTACTGGGGAGATACCATATGGACCGAAATATACTCATTCGCGCAGCCCACTCCGAATTCATATGGTTCCAGCCTGACATTCGTGAGACCATATTCTACCAACTTCTTTTTGACCCATTCTGCAGCTGCACGGTACGAAGGCGTATTTGCATCCCGCGGCCCAAAAACATCGGAGAGCCAACTGGCATTTTCCATAACCTGGGGATTTTCAAATGCTTCTTTCATAATCTTCTGTACAACATCCCAGTATACTTTTTCCTGAGCAAAAACGGAAGAAACAAACATACATAATAAAAATAAACCTGCTATAAAACCGCGTACTGGTTTCATGCTGCACCTCTTGATAAAATACAACGTAGTGTCAAAAACTTTTGATTTTTTTGTTTAACTTGTTTAATTTTATTCAGTTGTATAATATTAAGTTAGCCTCCTCCTTTTGCTAAATATCTTT
>CAZYTI010000269.1:0-6292 GCA_964650065.1 uncultured bacterium | reverse complement strand
ATTCAAGTAAATTAAGGTTCATTTTTTTACATGTGAATGCGAATTTTTTCGCAAGGATAGAGTTGGAAATAGACAGTTGAGTCCGTTCTACAAACCACTGATTACACAGATTTTCACAAAACGACTATTTAGAACTTTCATAATAACAATCTGTGTTATTCTGTGAAATCTGTGGTAAAAAGTTTTTAGAGTCAACCCATCATTTAATAAACTGAAAAAGGAGAAAGACAATGAAACGAAAAGATATAAAACCAATAATTTTATTGGCCCTGCTATTTTGTATCACTCGAACACAAGCCCAAAATCTCATTCCCCAATTGAAGGTATTCGAACCGATTGTCAATCAAGATTGGATTGGCAATTTTGACGATCCCGAAGAGACCATGGATATTTATGAAAATACTGAAGTCATCTTGAATGGTTCTGCTATACGACGAACAAGGACTGTTCCGGCGGCTGAAAACTTCCGCTCGGAAACCCTGTATTATTGGGATCCTGAGGCTAAAGTCATTGCATTTATTCAAATTACTAATAATGGATATTTAAATCGTGGTACGGTTACACCGAAAGATACTGTTTTATTATGTGAAGGGAACCGATATGGACCCGATGGCTCATACAGCAAAACCAAGTCAGAAACAATTTTTCAAAAAGACGGAACATATATTGAAAAAGGGGGGCATACCATTATCTTCAAGAAAAAATATTCAAGGAGCAATACGATGAAAAAATCAAATCAAGCTCATAAAAAGCGATTTACCGGGAGAATTATCTTTTTCATTATATCATCTTATTTTATCTTAACATCCTGCAATTACAGTCATGCCCAATCAGGGCAGTACAAATACCACACCCCTTCTAAATTAAACGATGGATGGGAAGTGGCCTCTTTGCAAGATGTGGGAATCGATGCCGAAGCTATCGAAACCCTCACCCGGCAGATTCTGACCGAGGACCGGTTCGAATCCCTCCTCAGCATGCTCATCGTAAAAGACGGCAAGCTGGTCCACGAGGTCTACTCCCCCTATGTCCAGCGCAACACCCTCCATTGGATGGCCTCCATAACCAAGACCTTCACCTCAACCCTTATCGGGATTGCCATCGATCAGGGATTCATCCGGAACGTCCATACAAGCGTCCAGGATCTGTTGCCCGATTATGCCGATGCCATCGAAGATCCCGACTTCAAGACAATCACCCTCAGGCATCTCATGACCATGTCTTCCGGTCTGGACTGGATGGAACGCGTATCTTACAACGATCCTCGGAACTCGGAGCATCAAATGGTCGATTCCGAGGATTGGATACGTTTTATTCTTTCGCACCGGGTTCAAGACACACCCGGAACTCGGTTTCTTTATAATACCGGAGGCATGCATCTGTTATCCGCCGTGATTAAGAGCGTCACCGGTCTCTATGCCAATGAATTTGCCGAGAAATATCTGCTTCATCCCATGGGGATTCGCGCCTACCAGTGGAACAGAGATATCACGGGGTACCCCTGTACCGGTGGTACAGACGGCGGCCTGGGTCTACGCACCCGGGACATCGCCAAATTTGGTTGGCTGGTTTTAAGAGACGGTAAATGGAAAGGGAAGCAGATTATTTCATCTAAGTGGATCAAAGAGGCGACAGACAAGCAAAACGGATTTCGCAGAGGATCAGGATACTATAGTTACAACTGGACCTCCGGAATCAGGAGGGTGGGCAGCATCGAATTCGATTATGTCGCTGCTTTCGGCTACGGCGGACAGACCCTGTACATCGTGCCCGAATACGATTTGATCCTGGTCTTTACCTGTGAACTGGCCGAGGGAAATGCCAATGTTTATACCGCAGTTCAGAAAACCTTTGAAGCCATCATTTAAATTAGACTGAGGTGAATAATGAAAATACGGAACGCTTTCCGACTTCTGAAATACTTATTCTTTCTGGTGACACCCATGGTGACGGCCCAGAATTCCCAAATACACGATGGTACCAAGTCCGGATCAATGGAAGATCCCTATCTGGCCCCTTACTATTCAAGTGAAATGCAAATCGACGGACGCCTCGATGAAGAGGCCTGGCAGCATGCTGTTACAATCGATATTGCCTATGAAACCTATCCTGCCGAGAATATAACCGCACCGGTCAAAACCGATGTCTTGCTGTTCTACAACGACACCCACCTGTTCGTGGGATTCCGTGCCTATGACCCCGATCCCCCATCGATCCGTGCCCGATACAATGATCGGGACCAAATATTCAACGACGACTATGTCCTCATCTTTATGGATACATTCAATGACGAGAGACGGGCCTTCGCCATACGCAGCAATCCTCTGGGTGTTCAGGCCGATGACATCCGTTTACCAAACAGCAATTCCATCAGTTGGGATGCCATTTATGAATCCGAAGGTCAAATTACCGATTGGGGCTATATCGTCGAAATGGCCATTCCCTTCAATCAGCTCAGGTTCCAGCGGACAAATGGGGACCAGGTATGGGGCATCAACCTCATGCGTTCTTACCCCAGAAACGTGCTCCACCGGCTGGATGCCATTCCGCTGGATCGAAACAACGACAGTGTCATTGCCCAGTTCATCAAGATCAAGGGATTCCAGGGTGCACGGCCCGGTCGAAATCTGGAGATCGTTCCCTCTCTCATCGGGGCACATACCGATCACAGGCCGGATTTCCCGTCCGGCGGTCTGGAACGCTTGAGCCGGGACGTGCAAGCCGGTGTCTCGGCCCGGTGGGGATTCACGCCCAATTTGACCCTCAACGGATCGGTGAATCCCGATTTCTCCCAGGTGGAGGCCGATGCTTATCAATTGGACATCAACCAGCCCTTTGCTCTCTTCTATCCTGAAAGGCGGCCCTTCTTCCAGGAAAGCGCCGATTATTTCAGGACATTGAAAAGCGCGGTCTATACCCGGGTCATGCGGGATCCCCTCTGGGGATTGAAGACGACGGGCAAGGAAGGATCCAATACAATCGGCGCCTATTTCGTCCAGGATGAGATGACCAACCTCATCTTCCCCGGAACCCAGGGATCTGCTTCCACATCCCTGGACATGAAGAACACATCCACCATTCTCCGGTATAAGAGGGATCTGGGTGGCCGGTATACCCTGGGTCTCATGGCCACAGACCGGGAAGGGAAAGACTACGCCAATCGACTCTTCAGCGTGGACGGAGATATCCGTGTCACCAATTCGGATCGTATCCAATTACAGATAATGGGTTCCAGAACCCTTTATCCAGATCAAGTTGCCCATGAGCACGGTCAGGACAGAGGAGAAATCAATGATCATTTCATCGCTTTTGAGTGGGACCACAATGCCCGCAACTGGGGATGGTGGATCGACTACGATGATGTGGGTCCCGGGTTTCGAGCCGATTTGGGTTTTATTCCCATGGTCGGTTTTCGCAACGTCGAAGGGGGTGTCAATTATACGTGGTACGGCAAACCGGGGTCCTGGTGGACCATGTTTCACATGAACAGCGAACTCAATTATTACGAAGATTATGATAAAAAACCCATCAGGAAAAACGCCTCATTGTTTCTATCCTATTCGGGCACCATGCAGTCGAGATTCTTTTTTCGCGGAAATGTAACACAGGAATTGTACAATCAAAGGACTTTCGATCTGATCCATTTCGACTCATTCATGGGTCTCTGGGCCACCCGGGACATCTGGCTGAATATATCGTCGTCCTTCGGAGATCGGATCGATTACACCCATACCCGGCCCGGGTACCGGTTGCGCATCTCGCCTCAGATCAGCCTGAACATCGGTCGGCATCTACAGCTGAGTCTGAATCACAACTACGAAAACATGACAGTGGATGCAGGACGATTGTACTCGGCCAACATCAGCCAGATGACAACCGTATACCATTTCAATGGTCGCATGTTTTTCCGGGCGATTCTCCAGTATGTCCATTACGATTACAAGGTTCAGAACTATGCCATCGAGATCGATCCGGAGTACAAACAACTGTTCTCGCAGCTGTTGTTTTCTTATAAGATCAATCCTTTCACGGTCTTTTTCCTGGGATACAGCGACAACCATCAGGCAGGATACGACTACGGACTACGACAAACGGACAGGACATTTTTCACAAAACTCAGCTATGCATGGGTGTTATGAGGAGGGCGGGGCTTGGATGATTTTTAATAACGATTTGGGATGAACCCCAACTATCAGCAATAAAATTAGGGACGGCTCTCTTATCCCCATCACCAATCTCTGATATATTGAAATCGACTTCGCTCATGATTTCCTCTTAGGTCTGCTATCATTAACCTATATTTGAATCATCGATGTCATCATCACCACATTTCGTGATGCACAAGCTCCTCCAATGAGCGGCGGAGAATCGGTTTTGGTGTCTCGTTACCATACCCCACAGTGAGAACAGCAACGACATATTTGTCTGAAGGGATATTCAGTACCGGCCGGATATCCTTCTGCTCAAACCAGGCAATCCAGCAGGTGGAGAGCCCCATGGCTTCGGCCTGAAGCACGATATGTTCGATGGCAATGGCCGTGTCACGGATCATCAGCTTCACATCCGGTTCAGGACTATTCTCATCGATCACCTGAGGATCACCTTCTTTCAGCCGGGACCGGATATCGGCGACACAGACAATGAAGACCGGTGCCTCAAGCATCCACGTTTGATGATGGCTGACCTTCATGATCCGCTCTTTCATCCCGTCCGAGCGGACAACAATAAAATGCCAGGGTTGCGTATGGCTGCCCGACGGCGCAATCCTTGCGCTCTCCAACAGGGCCGTGATCTGTTCATCATCAACAGGTAGATCTTTGTATTTTCGAATGCTTCTTCGGCTTTGAATGGGTCCTAATATTTCCATAGCGCACCTTTTATAGTATAATCAAGAACTCTACATGACAACCAATCCGGCAAGCTGAAGGATTTTAATATAATGAATAATACTTTTTAAATTTGATTTTCTTGGATATTGTACATCGAGTGTATTCTTGATTTTCAGCACACTCCTCTTGCCATTGATGAGACTCTGTAGCTCACTAATACTGGCAATATCCCTGCGACCGAATGGATATTTATCTCTTTCTTCCTTTGGAACCTGATCGATAAATTCACGATATCCTCGATATCCGTTCACCTTCACTTTTGAAGTCTGCTTTGGCACCATCTTGGATGCCTTTTTTTCAAGCGCTGTATATTCGATTTTAACGGGCATGCGATTCAAATGGCTTGCCGTAATCTTCATGTGTTTTTCCAGAGCCGTCAAATGTGCCTTCCCAATTTGCTGAATGGTCTTCTTTGATGTCTTGATATAACCACTAACAAGTGTCACATCATCAGCCAGTTCGAGGATACCTTCGAGAGTAGCGATTTCATTATCGATGGCTGTCTCAATATACACACGGGCCAGCTTATAGGCTTCGGCCAGGGTTGAATCCGTAGCGCTGTTCAGTTGTTCCAGGCCGACCACAAATTGGTGGCCCAGGCGCCGGGTCCCGTTGCTGGTGACTTCACCGGCTATTTTCATCGCCATATTATCGTCCGCGTTGGCTATGGTGTAAGCCGTAGCAGCCCCGATGACGACCGTTCGCTTCATCTGGGTCGGGTCGGCCTTGTCGATGCGGTCACCAGAGGTGTGATACCAGGGATCCGGCCAGGCACACATGTAGGTTCCGGGAACTTGTACTCCCCAATCGTTGAACACTTCATGATCCGATCCGCCCGAATGGGGTTCGATTCTCCAGTAAAAGGGTTCGTCTGCTCCTGTCGGAGCCACGATCCGCCGCGGTACCCGGTAAACACTGGGTACGAGAAACTGCTCTCGATTCCCCTCGCCCACATATCGATAGTAATTTTCCATGACATCATCGGCATAGTGTGGATTGCCATGTGTGGACCGGATCAACGTCATGAAAGCCTGGTTTTTGCTCAACCACTCGCCGACCATGTCGAGATTGATATGACAGAGTATATTTTCCATTAATTCCTTATTCGCTTTTACCCAGGGACCTGTACCGGAGAATTCCGGTCCCCAAAGGAAGCGGATCGTTCGTTTGGGACGCGGCAGGCGGCCTTCTTCGATGAGCAGATGAAGAACTCGGGCCATTTCCAGGATTCCCGCACTTCCGGATTTGTTGTCATTGGCCCCCTGCTTGGTGATGCCTTCAAACAGGTGAGCGACAAATATGACTTCGCCGGCATCCGGTTCAGTGCCGGGGATATGACAAATCACATCCTGAAGCTCGTACGGTTCCATTTTGCTTTCAACCTGGGCGTGAACTTTGATGGT
>CAZYTI010000268.1:0-6300 GCA_964650065.1 uncultured bacterium | reverse complement strand
TTCCGCAGCGATTGGATCAGTTTCTGGGGATTGAAGTTACCACTTATCGTAAAATTTGTACTTACACTGGCACTCTGACCGGTTCCCCGCTCTCTCATCTGGGGATTGTCGGTCCAGCGATAATTGGCACTGTACTTTGCCGAATGGGTTAACCAAGTAAAAATCTTGGGTGTAAAATTGGTGCTGAATTGCTGGGTTTTGGAAAGGGGAATCCCTGGATTGGCAGATGTAACGATTTCCTCCCATTTTGCAAGTCGCATGTCTGTGGATTGGGATTTGGTTAAATCGAACGAGAGGATATCGAATGGACGGATACCTGTTGAAATATTTCGTGTTAAATTTTTGGTAAGAATATTGCTGGCGATACCCCCCCGGGTTTCAGAATCTTTTACGGTGTGGTTTGCAGTCATTTTATAACTAAACCTGGAGGGCAGATAATAGAATTTTGATTGAGAGAATTTTTTAAATATGCCTTTGTCCCCCAGCCATTTAAATGGTTGCCAATAGTACTGGTTCCCAAAAGAGAGATCGTAACTAAAATTGCCTTTATAACTGAGATTCTTCTGGAATTTGATCTGAGAGCTGCTTATATGGGTCTGATTGTAATTGAAGCCACCCCGAATCGGATCGACCAGGTAACGGATAAAGAAATTTCTCGATTTGGTACGTTTGGAAAAGGAGACGTTGAGCCCCTGTCTCTTGTTTTCGGTTCGAATGGTTTTCATGAGAGAGTCAGGAACAGTATTTTTATTCACCAGGATATCGCTTCCCGGGAGGTATTTGGGGATTTGAAGTGTTTTCGAATAATTGGCTGAAACAGGAAGAGATAGCCCCCAGGATGTGGGAAGCAGTTTTTCGAGTTTGATACTGGCATTCACATTTCCACCCATTGAGTTGGAACCTTTGCCAAATCGTTCGTTGACCGTATGGAAGTCGGCATCTTTTCGGTTGAATTCACCGTTCAGGGTGATAAAATCGGCGAGTTGAATATCTGCCCTTACCCGCATAGCCATACCTTTGTCTTTTCTCACCCCGGAGACACGGAGTTCATCGAGCCAGACCTGTCCTGTCCAGGGATGATGGCCGGTGTTTCTTACACCGATGATGAGCCATCGGGTATTGGTCAGGGAGGGTTGCCCCACCACAGTGATGGTATGGCCATTTTCCAAGGTTTCGGATATCCATTCGGATCCGGAGCCCTCCATTTCTATTTTCAGCCTGCTGAGATCCTCGAAGTTGACCTCGATGTTGTTTTGACTGTCCCATCCAGGGAAGACGGGCAGGCTTACTTCGTAATAATGTTCATTCTGGGTGTCAGAGCCCCATCGTAGCAAGAACTCGATGGAACTATCTTGGGGTATATCCTGATAGATATCACCGCCGTGCAAGAACATTTTTAATGTACGGTAGTTAATCAACGTTTCTGCCTGGTAGAATTGTTTTTCTGCGATAGCGGTGACACCGGCGTCGAGTCCTGTCAGCTGGATGACCAATGACTGTTCTTTGGATCGTATCTTTTGTATCGGGTCGATGACACCTTCGACTCCTGGAGGAGAAACGTACTCGGGATTGTCATGGGTGTTGATAACGGCGATGGACATTGTGGTATCGTCACCCAAAACGAAAACCGAGTCGTCGGCAGATGCGACACCGCGTAACTTCCACTCGTTACCTGCCAGGTTGATCTCGGCGATGGAGATCTCTGTGGGTTGATCGACGCTGTCTACCCATATACGGGCGTACTCGATTCTCGACCAATCGGGATTACCGACGATCTTGGAAAGCCTGTCTAAGGGAATCCGGAATAGCCGCCAGCCATATTGATTGCCCTTACCCCCGGCGACTAATATGGAATCTTGGCTGGTCGGATCCAGAGAAAAAGAGAACTCGAAATAGTTATTGTTCAAGTCGACATCTCCGTTGGCGTTGATGTCTTCGGTATTGGGGAAGATGGCGATGCCATCGTTTTTATTGTTCTCGGTACCGTTGACACTACTGTCGTCACGGTAGTATTCTTCTCCTTGTTTATAATAATAATCATCATAACTCCAGGGCTCGTTTGCCTGTTTTGTGTTGTCGCCGTTGAGATCCCAGAAATCGAAGCTGGTTGCAGAACCATCACTGGTAATGGATGAAGGTTCATGGGGATAGAAAATGTAAGGGGGATCACTACCGAATACGCCGTCCAGTCCCGTGTCTTCGTCCTCGTCCAATATGGTGTTTAAAAACCCCCCCCTTCTCTTGTCTTCGGTATTCAGTTTATTATTGGGTATGACATCTTCCGATATTTGACCGAGATCAATATGGAGCCGCCCTGAATGTCCCTGGACCCAGACCTCAAGGAATCGGCTGTCAGTCTGATCCGCATACGCGGTGGAAAGGGCCCGTTGAATACCCCCCCACGATTCATTCATACTCTCGTTGGGCCAAAAATTTAATCTGAGGACGTGTTGTCGGGTTGTACCCCCAAAGTTGGTGGTGACTTCCCGGTCGGGCCAGATTTCCTGAATGGCGACTTGCTCGTAAGGATTAAACCAAACCAATCGACCCTTTTTGCTGAGATACGAGGAGGCTTCTTGGGAGGATGTGGGGGGAGAGGCGGGAGCCCATCCCGAGCGGATGACACCCAAAGAGATTTGACGTTTGGCGCCCTCGAAATCATCCAGGTAGGCGACACCGTCAGGATCCCCGGTTTTTTTGCTATTCAGGGTGTTGGGATTGGGGATGATTTGGGCGATTTCTCCTTCCACTGAGATACTGGAGGGACCTGCGACATGGAGAAGGGGAAGGGCATCCAGGGCCGTGGTAAGAAAGTTGGGTTGCAGTTTCATGGATGCGTTCACGTCCCAAACCAGGTTTTTCATGGGGGCTTCCTTCCCGACCCGGATTCGCTGGTCGAGTGTCCTTTGATTGAGGTAGAGCAGAGTGGCACCGACGAAGGAGCGGCTGGGGCCAGCTTCCCATAGTGTATACTCGGCCCTGACCCCCATCAATGACTTTTTATCGATGGAAAAGAGTTGCTGGGATTCATAATCGATCTCTATATTTGCGTTGGGATTCGTCGCTTCTTCGCTGAGGAGCGTGACGGTTCCAGAAAAATAGTCGATGGTATAGTCTTTATCTTTTTGCAGTTTGACTCCGTTGAGTCGAACATCTTCGCTGCCCTCGATCACATTCATGCCTAGGGAATAATTGGGACTGCGTCTGGAGGATTTAACTTCCATATAGAATTTACTCTGTTGACGAATGTAGCTGGTATTGAGGGTATCATAGATGGCTCGAGTCCATTTATCTTCAGGAAGGTCTGAATTTTCTCCCTGCGGATAAAAGGGACGTAGATTGGGCAAGATCAGTTCGCCTCGGCTCAGGCTCAAAATATTGGGATCGATGTCGATGACATTATCGGGATTGGGACTGCCGTTTTCATCAATATTGTCTAATCCAAAAATATTCAGATATCCCCGCGCTGTTCCGTCAATAGTGAGGGATTCCTGGGGATCTCCAGAGGGGGGTTTGAAGTAGATTTTCAATTCAAAACCTTCCAGATCCAGGTTGCGTCCACCCAGAGAGTATACGTTTTTCCATTCCAGATTCCAGGTTTCATCGGTCGGCCTGGGCGTTCGAGGTTTGATGAGTTTGAAGATTTTGGAGACATTTATATTTGTTGTGTCTGCCAGAAGTGTGCCATAGACATTCCCGGAACTGTCTCTATAGGAAACCGCCAGGACCTCACTTTCTTGAAGTGACATGTTCATGGCCAGGAAGCCAAGCTCTCGGCTAATATAATATTGGCTGGGATCCAGTCGAATGAAAGAGCCACTGTAATTCTCGGTTGAATTAAAAGTCGTATCGACATTGGAGGGATCGAGAACGGCCCAGCCGGAGATGGCGTCAGCCTTGTTCTGATAATTGAAATCCGATTTGTAAATTTCTATTTCATTGATATGGTGGCCCAGATCGTATCCATGGATTCCGTCTTGATACTTTTCCGTATATTGATTCCCGTAAAAATGGTCGAGAAAGAAATAGGTTGCCCGTTTGTATTCGTAGTCCTGAATTTGATAGGTATCTTCTTCTTTTCCTCCAGTAATAGAGAGTTTCTTTTTTTGCCCTTTTTCCATACTGGCAATGGCGGTGATATCGAGATTTCCGACTTTCATTTCGGTTTTGAAACCGAATAAACCCGAATTTTGGGCGCTGAACGTCACGAATCGTGTTGAGGGGAGTGAGAGGGATACATTGCCGGCTTGTATTCTTTTTATGATCCCGTCCTCATCACTGGAATAGCTTAGTTTAAAGGCATTGTCGAATTCAAATGGCCGTTCACTATCTTGATCCACGAGCACAGAAACATTTTCACCGATTTTTCCCTCTACGGTAAATTGCTGAGTCTGTTTCATCTGGAAGTTGGTATTTGGCCCCCGGTTTATGGCTGTCTTGACTTGACTGCGTTTTTCATGGCGCATACCGCCATCTATGGTGATGTTTCCTTTGACGTTGAGACTCATATTATCCCCACCGAAGATACGCTGAAATGCTTCGCTTTTGATTGTGGGCGTCGCAATCGTGATCCCCCTACTTTGTTGGAGTTGATCCGCTGAAGGAATAATGTGCGTTCGGGAATACTCTTTCCATTGGGCGTGTGTTTCACGCTCTGCCCTCTCCCAGAGGTAGTCTTGAAGGGAGAGCTGTCTTGGGGCGAATGCATTCATGTCCTGGAAACGGTACGTGGCACTTATGAATGAGCCCGTCGAATCGATGGAAATCTTATGAATAAACGAGCGGGGATATTGCACCGGCACGCGTGAAAGAGAGTCGCCGACAGAGAACATGGGAGCCCGAGAAGAAAAGACCAGTGGGGTCAGGGGCATCTCGGCTGGGGGTAAACGGAGGCCCACCTGGGCTCTGACAGTAACAGTAAAAAGTAAAAAAAAGATCGAGAGTGTCGATTTAAAATGTTTCCGCCTCGATCTTATTTGCAGGTAAGATGCCATCGTTTCCTTAGCTGGTTGTATGCTTCTAATCGTAGAGCGTTTTTGAATTTCCCGAGACATCAGGCGTCAAGCAACGACCAGTAACAACGATTCTATAGGCATCTCCTTTAAGTTGATTTCAATTTTTAATTTAGTACAGTAAAAATAAAATAATCATATGAAAATTGCAAGAAGAAAATGATTATTTTTTTATGATCGAGAATATTCTTGCAAAAACCGAGCCATTTATCTATATTGTTTAATGGTTAATTGTTGAAACAGGGTGAGGCCAGGAGCGGAAAAAAGCGAGGTGTTGGTGTTCATCGTCACAAGATACATTTTGAAAGAACATGCGGGTCCTTTTTTATTCGGCCTCATGGCCATTGTATTTGTCTTTCTTCTCAACATTGTATTTCGTGATTTGGGAAGGTTGTTGGGAAAAGGACTGCCGGCCGGAATCGTCGCTGAATTTTTTATCCTCAATTTAGCATGGATTGTTGCCCTGGCCGTTCCCATGTCGGTTCTCGTGGCAACGCTCATGGCTTTTGGCCGGTTGTCGGCAGACAGTGAAATTGCGGCGTTAAAAGCGAGTGGTGTACATCTATACCGATTGATTGCCCCGGTGTTGGTTGTGGCAATGGTCCTTGCTATAGGCATGGAGAGATTCAACAACACCGTACTTCCCGAACTCAATCATCGGGTTCGTCGACTGTATAATGACATTTCTAAAAAGCGTCCAACCCTGACACTGGAACCCCATGTTTTTTTCGATGAAATTCCCAAGTATAGCTTACTCGTAAAAGAAGTGAACAGGGAAAACGCGCTAAAAGAAATCATTGTCTATGACTACAGCGATCCCAAGAAGAGTAAAACTGTCATTGCTGAGCGGGGTCAGCTGGAGTTCAATGAGCAACAGGAAACAATGATGTTGACTCTGTTCAACGGAGAAATCCACGAGGCCGAGTTGGAGAATTTGGCTGATTATCACAGGGTGACGTTTGAGCGTCAATTACTTTCCATTCCTGTGCCCAACATGGCTTTGAAACGAAGCAACTCCAAGTTTCGGGGACAGCGGGAAAAGACGATAGAAATGTTGAAGGCAGATGTTCAACAGAATTTGGAGTCCCTAAGGATCAGGGAAAATCAGATTCGTGAAATCGTCCGAAGGGATCATGAAGGGGTCTTCCCCGATGGGCTATGGTCATCGGAAACAGAGCAAGAAGGGACACGACCTGGCTATGGGAATATATTGGAGAGAAATGTGCGTCGTAAGCTTCGCCAAATCAATCAGCAGTTAGAGGGAGAATTAAGGATCATTCGGAGTTAT
>CAZYTI010000267.1:0-6300 GCA_964650065.1 uncultured bacterium | reverse complement strand
GTCGTCGGCCCCATCCCCGGGCCAGCCCTGTATAGTTAAAGAACACCCAGTCCATCACACCGATAGCGGCTGCGGAAGAAGCGATGAACAGATCCAATCCCTTCACACCGGAAGGGAGCCATGGCACGAAGATGCCCTTCCAGAGGCTGCCCCAGTCCACACCGACCACGACGAGGCAGGCACCGAAACACAAAAGCATCATCCCGATGCTGACTTTCATGAAATTCTCAACCAGGCGAATGCCCCTCTTACCCCTACGTCCATATCGCAAGATCAGCCAACTGGTGAATGCCATATAGATGATCCAGTTTGTCTGACGGGGAAATTTGAAGCCCATGAGCGGTGTAAGGGATTCGATGAGATGGGTTCCTATGCTGTACTGGCCATAATTGAAGATAACGGCAACTGCGGCAGTCCCTACCAGGGCAGTCATCAGGGAGCCGACGGCCCAGCCGTGGTGTCTGTTCTGTATCTGAATGATACGGAAGCCACCTCGGCAGGTAAATCTGGCCATGGCAGCCATCATGAAAACACCCAATCCCATTGCCACCCATAAAAGCCACATGGTTTTATAACCAAAGGTCGCACCGGATAACATGGCTGCCGTGAGTGTTCCTGCACCCAGAGTCAGGGCTGAGTCCATGAAACCCGGTCCTGCCAGCTTCAGGTGACCCATAAATCTGAATAAAGGAGGCCGACTTTTTAAATACTCCAGTGTTTGGATTTCGGTTTCCCGCTCTTCGGGTGGAATCTGCCCGGTGATGGGATAGGGTGTCACTTTTTTATGTTCGTCGTTTATTGATGGTTTTGGGGATTGGCTATTTTTAACCATGAGAGATTCTTGAGAATGATCGTATTATCTGTTTATACAAAATGAATTATCGAGAGGTTGTTGCCGTGATTCGCTATTGGATATTGAACCGGTCTTCTGTTTGTCTTTTGATATAGTCAAATACTTCCCGGATGGGTATGTTGTTCTTCTGCGCCAGTTTCTTGCAATCATCGTATTCGGGAGCTGCCGTCATATGTTGTCCACTCATCATCCTGATTTTTACTCTCGCCTCTCCCCAGGGTGTTGAGATGGTTTGGATTTCCCTTTCCATGACCTGACGCTTTTTAATTTCCGATATACGTACACCCAGGGTCGTGGTCTCCTGAAAGATGATCTCGATGAGCGCATCGATCAGATCCGGAGATGCCAATACGCTGAGTACGACGCCCGGACGGTTTTTTTTCATGATAATCGGTGTGAGAAAGACGTCCTTGGCCCCGTTGGCGAAAAGAGATTCCATGATATACTCGTAGAACTGGGGATTCATATCATCGATGTTGGTTTCGATGAGTTGGACGGTGTCTCCTCCGTGTTTTTCGATCTTTTCACCTATGATGAGACGAATGATATTGGGGATTGTTAAATCCCTGCTTCCCAGTCCATAACCGGTCTTGTCGATTCGCATGGAGGGAAGGGGACCGGAGCCTTCGGAAAGTGTCGATAGAATGGCAGCACCGGTGGGTGTGACCAGCTCGCTTTCGATTCCTGTCGAGTAGATGGGGATATTCTTCAACAGTTCCAGAGTGGCCGGTGGTGGGACAGGCAGGGTGCCATGAGCGCATTGAAGTGAGCCTGTGCCCACATGAATTCGGGATACAATCACACTGTTGATGCCGAGTGATTCCAATCCGATGACAGCTCCGACCACATCTACGATGGCATCCACGGCACCGACTTCGTGGAAGTGGATGTCATTCACAGACTTGTTGTGGATTTTGGCCTCGGCCTCGGCCAATCTCTGGAAAATATTTTTACTCTTATCTTTAATCGAGCCGTTTAATCCGCTTCCATCAATGATTTTAACGATGTCCTGTAATCCTCGGTGGTGATGGTCGTGAGATACATTGACATCAAATTTTGTTCCGGATAACCCTTTTTTTGTGTCTTTCTCCGCATGAATGGAATAATCCGATAGATTCAGTTTGTCGAGTTCATTTCTCAATAAAGTGATATCCATTCCCGCATCGATAAGGGCGCCGAGAATCATGTCCCCACTGGCACCGGCAAAACAATCGAAGTAAGCAATTCTCATTCTCAAAAGCCTATTGTTAAAAATTAACCACAGAGTACACAGAGAAATTATTAATATTATTTAGGTTAAACAATTTTTTCATGAAACTTTTGACATTAGCCTGAAAAATTCCTCTTATCGGTATTCTTATTCTTCACCCAACCGGTTGATCAGGCTGGCAAGATATCCGGCTCCAAATCCATTGTCAATATTTACCACTGCGACTCCTGGCACGCAGGAGTTGAGCATGGTCAAAAGGGCAGATAATCCTTGAAAATTGGCACCGTATCCTATGCTGGTCGGCACCGCGACCACGGGTTTATCAACGAGTCCCCCGACAACACCAGGGAGGGCTCCTTCCATACCGGCGGCGACGACGAGGACATTGGCAGAAAACAGGATTTCTTTGTTCTCGAGTAAACGGTGAATACCGGCGACGCCCGCATCGTAGAGTCGTTCCACTCTGTTGCCCAGGACTTCGGCAGTGAGGGCGGCTTCTTCTGCGACGGGCATGTCGGCCGTCCCGGCCGTGACGACGAGAATGGTGCCCTTGTATCGAATACCCGGTCGTGTCCCCACAATAATAGCCCGGGCATGTGAATTATATTCGACCTTATCGGTGATTCCTTTTATGGCGGTGAAGACATCTTCTTTTGCCCGCATACCCAGGATGACCTTATTATGGGTCATCATCCTCTTGACGATTTCCACGATTTGTTCTGTCGTTTTCCCCTCACAGAAGATCACTTCCGGAAAACCCCTGCGCACCGAACGGTGCGTATCGATTTTAGCAAAACCGAGATCATCGTATGGGAGATGTTTGAGTTTTTCCATGGCGTCTTCAATCGGTAGATGACCCGATTTCACTTCTTCCAATAATTTTTGAATCTGATTTTTATCCATTGATTTTTACCATTTCATTCAGACTGCCGGTACGATACCCTTCCAAGTCCAGGGTAACATATGTAAAGCCAAACGATTTCAGTCTTTTGGATACGATTTCAGGGAATCCCTCTCTAAGAAAAAAATCGATTTCTTCAGGACTGACTTCGATGCGGGCGATACCGTTGTGGTCTCTAACGCGTATTTGCTTAAATCGAAATTCCCGTAAGAAAAATTCAGCCTGATCAATTCGTTTTAGTTTATCACTGGTGATTCTATCTCCATAGGGAATGCGTGAAGCCAGACATGCCAGGGCCGGTTTGTCCCAACTGGGGAGTCCCATTCTTTCAGAGTGTTTGCGGATTTCCATCTTGGTCAATCCCGCTTCGCGGAGAGGACTGCGGATATTCAATTCCCGAAGTGCCCGCATACCGGGGCGATAGTCATTGAGGTCGTCGGCATTGGTGCCGTCGACAATGAATGGAATGCTCTTCTCGATGGCTATTTTCTTCAGTTCGGAAAAGATGCGTTTCTTGCAATGATAGCACCTGTCTGGAGGATTTGAGACAAAGGTTTCGTCAGACATTTCTCTGGTCTGGATGATAATATGCTTGACGTCGATCTCCATCGTCAATTGCTTTGCCTCTTCCAATTCCCAGGAAGGTTGAATTTCAGAGGTGGCCGTGACGGCCAGGACATTTTCTTGAAGCTCATCATGGGCGACCTTGACGAGAAAACTGCTGTCTGCTCCGCCGGAGAAGGCCACGAGGATATTTTTCATGTCAGATAAAATGTGACTTAATAGGTCGAGTTTATCGGGTGCCATTGTTATTAAATCTCGTTCATAATATTGATTATTCGGAGTACTTTACGGATTTTTTAAATTAAAATCAATGAAATATTTTTTGACATTAAATATTTTTCGTGTTATTATTATGGATAGCACTGAAAATTGTTTGATTTAATTCTTGGATTGTGTTTAAATTATTATAAATTCAAAAATAGAAGTGTGGATGAAAAGGTTTTAATAACAAAACTCCTTTGAAAATGGAAAAAAATTATAACAGCATCGATATCATTGGGGGTGGCATCATTGGGACCACCCTTGCCACTGAACTTCTACGAGAAATCAAGCGATTAGGCTTAAATACGGAAGTTCATCTGTTTGAGAGACAGGGTCAACTGGGCATTGAGAATACCGAGAAGAGTTTCGAGGGTGTCCGTACCTACTGGTTTACGTCTGAAGAAATCCGGTTTTATCTGTTCAGTATTCGGGCAATGGGGGATTTAGCGGGATATTTTCAAAAAGATATTGAGTTCGGGAGAAGTGAACCGGATATGGGTGAAATCACCGCCCGCTACAAGCCCGTAGGTTATCATTACTTCCTGTCTCAAGAAGAATTCGACGAGGCTTTGAAAAGGAAAGCCTTATTTGAATCTGAAGGAATTCCCATTGGGTTTTATACGAAAGACGAAGCGAAAAAGATAGGCTGGATTGATAACAACTTCGATTTAGATGCCGATGTTCTCGATGAAGATGATTGGTTTTATCACCATTTCGACCTCGATTTATGTAAGGCAATGCATTTCGATTTTCACAACCTCATCCCGAAGAACCCAGTCCAGCAGTTTAAAATAGCCGGATATGTTCATGTCCCCATAGCCGGTTTCGTTTCGGCGGGCGAGCTCATTTCTTCGTACAGATCAATATTTGAAAAATTGGGCGGGAAGCTGCATCTCAATACAGAGGTGATTCATTTCGAAACAGGTGGGAATCGCATCCGAGCTTTTGCTCACAGGCCCTCCCTGATATCTGTCGATTCGGAATTGAGGCGTGATGGTCTCGAAAGGAAATCGACAGATTATGTGATCAATACAGCGGGAGTTTGGGCAGAGGGGCTTCACCAAGAGTTATTCGGTGAATGTTTAGGCGTTACGCCCCATCGAAGATTTCCCCTCATTGTGAAGCCACCCAGGCGATATCAAACAGACCATGGCATGGTTTTGTTGAAGCAAAGGATCATACGGGCCGATCAGGATAAGATCTGGCTCTATTTCACCCCCAAGTTTGAAAAACCCGGTATTCAGCGCGACCCTCCCGATGATAAGACTTTTGATACCTATTTTTTCAAATACATATATCCTGTTTTTTGCCACAAGGAAAGACCCTTCATTCGAAATGCAGAAACAATGGGCCTGTACAGTGGTATCGATAGCCGGGGATGGCTGGGTCATTATGCCGATACTCCTGACGAAAGGCCTCTGATCGGGGTGCCCAGACCGGATCAACTGGAAAATTACGCCGTGAGTACGGGATACTCGGGTCATGGTGTACAGGCGTCTATTGCCGCAGCGGTGGGATTGACCCACCAAATACTGCAGTTGGGTGATCCTCCCATTGTGGAGATCCCTGAGAACTATTCTGCCATCAGGAATTTCTCCGACACACGACCGGATCAATCCAGATTATAATTCATTTCGATTTCTGAGAATTCTCTTGCATATCATTTTTAAAATGGTTAACATCTTTATTAATCCGGTTAATTCATAAATGAATGCCACCAAGACACGAAGTCACTAAGAATATATAAATTAGGTGGTATTGATATTTAAATTTGAATTTTAAATAGATAACTCCAATATTTTCTTAATATATTATTTATGATAACTTTGTGTCTTAGTGACTTTGTGGCATGTGAATTTTGTAGATTAATAATCCGTTTTTACGGGCCCTCCAGTAAATAAAATTTATTCCATATGATCGAGCTTACAGATTCCGGTATTTCAAAAATCATTGTAGCGGAGAATTTATATGATAAGGGTTTAACAGCAGGAGTAAACCATGCAGAACAATAAAGTCTTACTCGTTTCTCTTTCTTTCATTCTCATATTTGGCTATGTGGTTTCAATACCAGCCCAAATGAAAGGGATGGAATCGATCACAGCAGAGGAACTCAAGTTTCATCTTCGGTTTCTGGCCGCCGATGAATTCCAGGGCCGCAATACGCCATCGGATGAATTGAAAATTGCCTCCAAATACATTGCGTTGATGGCGGAGCAGTATGGACTAAAACCCATGATGCCCGATGGTTCCTATTTGCAGAAAATTCCCCTCAATGTCTCTCGAATCTCCGAGGCAAAGTCGAAAATTCGTATTACGACCGACATGAGTGAGCAAACATTTTTCTTCCCCCAGGCGTTTGGTATCAGGGGGAGGAACATTTCAGAGGCAAGCATATCGGGTGAAGTGGAATTTTTGGGATTGGGTGTTCAGGCACCGGAACAAAACTGGGACGATTATGGTGAGTTGGATTTGAAAGGTAAAATTGCAGTTATCCTCGATGTTCAGCTTCCG
>CAZYTI010000266.1:0-6301 GCA_964650065.1 uncultured bacterium | reverse complement strand
GTCTTCGTGGCAAAAAAGTATATTTTTTTATTCTTCCTTCTTTTTCTTCTGCTCTTCCCGGTATTGGTCTAATTTCTCGACATGTTCTTTCCTGGGCGGACAGAAAATATCGATGCCCTTGAATCCGGTTTTGGTCTGTCCTCCATGTGGGACATTCGGCGGATGGACACAGATATCTCCGGCCTTCATTAAGAATTTCTCATCTCCGCAGACATGATCTTCTTCACCTTCTAAAATGATGAGAACCTGTTCTGCTTCATGAGTGTGGATCGGAAAGACACATCCCGGCGGATTTACAATAAAGCTGACAAGGGTTTTATCCGTTAGCAGCAAATGCGCCATCGATGGCAACTTTTCATCACCTGTTAAATTGATATGAGGCAAATCCTCCTTACGATACAAATATTTTGATTTTTGTTCTGCCATATTTTTCTCCTTTTCGTTTTTAAGGTTTATACAACATTCCTGATACCCTCTGTGCGGTTAAGTCCCTTCTTATCCCGAACTCCCGTTATTTATTTGTTTCTTGCGCTTTATACCAAGCACATCTTGCAGCACGTTTCGAATAGAATACCCGATCATAATTAACCCGGCTAAAGGAATACATGCATACCAGAGGTGTCTCGGCAGTTCAAGAATTGGAGATCGGTCGTTTGCTCGTATCGTCAACTTCATACCGTAATACGTCATAACAGCCAGGAAGAGTATTGAAAGAAGCTTAACAGCAAAATCAAGTACTTTTCCCGATTTTTTGCCGTTGAGCCGATGCTCCAGCCATGTTACGCGAAAATGCTCATTATCGCGCCACAGGGCTGCCGCTCCCATGAACACCATCCAGGCAAAGGCCCACTCGACAATTTCATCAGACCACCCGAACGATGTAATGGGAACAAATCGGACAAACACAACGCCAGCCAAAAGAAACAGCAACGCCACAAAACAAAGTAAGGCGATACTTCTCAGAAAAATAGCTAAAAACCGGTCAAACTTCACGAGAAAATCCATATTTTGGATTGAATATTGAATATTGAATATTGGAACGTTCTATTGTCAATTGTCAATATTGAATATTCAATATTCAATTGTCAATCTTTAGGGTCCCATCAACAAGTTCGGAAGCCACAGTGATAGCTGGGGAACAAAACTCATGAGCATAAGAACCACAAAAATACCGAGGAGATACGGCCATATTTCTTTCGTAAGCGCGCCTATGGAAACTTTGCTGATACTTGCCACAGCATACAGGCTCATCCCTACAGGCGGGGTCAAAAGGCCAAGCATAGAACACAGAATCATGATCACCCCAAATTGTACCGAGTCAACGCCATAGCCTTCAATGAGCGGCATAAATACTGGGATCGTAATAACCAACACGGCGATCCCTTCCAGGAAACATCCAAGCACTAACAGAATGAATATAATAATTAGGAGCAGAATCCAACGAGTGTCAGTGAGTGCGGTCAATCCTGTAATGACTTGTTCCGGGATGCGCTGATGGATCATAAACCATCCGAAAAAGCCGGCGGCGGAGATAATGAACATGACCCGAATCGTATGCATCAGTGTATCCCAAAAAATTCTCGGTAAATCCCCCACAGTTATCTCACGATACACAACTAAACCAAGAAACAGGGCGTAGAGCGAAGCCACCACTGCTGCCTCGGTTGGAGTGAAGATTCCACCAAGAATCCCACCAATAATAATCACAGGTGTCCCCAAAGCCAGAGCAGCATCTTTGGTGCTGTCAATCAACTCCTTGAACGAAGCTAACTTCTCTTTTGGGTAATTTCGATGCTTTGAGACAAAATACACAGCAAGCATTAACGCGGCGCCCATTAAAAAACCAGGGGTAAAACCAGCCAGGAAGAGCTTCCCTACTGATACTCCAGTAATACTTCCGTAGATAACAAATGGAATGCTTGGAGGCACTACCGGACCAATAGTAGAAGAGGCTGCAGTTATGGCAGCGCTAAACCGGCGGTCATAACCGCTTTTAGTCATCGCTTCCATTTCAACCATTCCCAGCCCTGCAGCATCTGCAACAGCCGCTCCTGACATGCCGGAGAAAATCATACTGGCGACCACGTTCACATGTCCTAATCCTCCGGGAAGATGGCCGACCAGGACTAAGGCAAAGCGGAAAACCCGTCTGGTAATTCCCCCGGTATTCATCAAATTGCCGGCCAGAATGAAAAAGGGGATGGCGAGGAGAGTGAAGGCCGTGGTGGCAGAGTACATTCGCTGAGCCACCATCGGCAACACAAACCCTTCACCCAAAAAGACGAACGCCAATACTGCAGTGAGTCCCATACTGACAGCAATAGGAACTCCCAACAGAATAAACCCGACAAGTACCGCAAAAATAATCAACGTCAACATAATTCTCAGTATGCCAAGATGGACGCCACCTTGGAGGTGGTGCCCATCTGGAATTTCTTATTCTACCTGGTTTCCTCAACCATTTTCATGAATTTTTCGACGTTCTCCTTGCCTGCATACTCGCCGATCCGCTCATAAGCCGGTCCCATCACAGCGCGGAATGCTTCAATATCCGGATCTTCCACAATTTCCATCCCTTTTTCTCTCAGTTTTGCAACGAGATCTTTTTCCTCTTCCTGGATGGCATTTCGGAAGAAATCTCCGGCTTTCTTACTTTCTTCTTTAACGATTTGCTGCTGTTCGGGTGTCATCTTTTCCCAGGTTTTCAAGCTCATCACGTGAACCATCGAGTTATATACGTGACGAGTCAGCGAGAGATGTTTTTGCACTTCATAGAGTTTGAAATGATATACAACCGCCAGCGGGTTCTCTTCTCCATCAACGACTCCCTGTTTGAGAGCCATATAGAGTTCCGGAAACGCGATTTTGGTCACAACGGCACCGCTGGCTTCCATTGCTGCCTGAAGCTGTATTTCAGGTGGTGTCCGCAGTTTCAACCCTTTCACGTCATCAGGCGTTTTAACAGGGCGTACGTTATTTGTGATGTTGCGGAATCCCCACTCCCAATTAGAAAGGAACACTAAGTTTTCCTTTGCCAACGTTGGAGCGACCCAATCCATGAACGGCCCGTCCAAAACTCGATACGCATGATCGTAACCATCGTACACGAATGGAAGCATGACGACCGCAAAAGCCTTGACATACTTATCCAGTGCTCCTTGAGTCGGCAGACTCATATCGATGACGCCAAGTACGTTTTGTTCGAGAACTTCCGGCGGTGACCCGAGCTGGTTGGCTGGATACACCTTCACCGTGATTTCGCCGTTCGTGCGCTTCTCGACTGCCTCAGCAAACATCATTGCGGCCTTGTGGCCTGGATGAGTCTCAGCAGCATAATGGCCAAATTTGAGTTCCAACGCAGTTGCTGGCACACAGACCAGAATCATGAGAGCTACTACCATAATACTGACAGTAAATGTTTTAAACCTCATACCTAACTTCCTCCTTGTTCATCGTTGAGCCAGGAGCCGCGGAACGATAGGAGTACCCTATCGGCCCCAACAACCCTGAAGCTCAGTTTTTTTGAAACATGACACAACAAATCTCAGCCTCCTTTTTTTACTTCAGGCCGGGGGAGGTCGAGAAAACAGTTGTCCCGGCCAAATCCTGCTTACAGTGATCTTCTAAAGATCTCCAGAATATCCGATCGATCCATCGGTCTTTGGCCAGGAACCTTGCCATCTTCCTGACCATACATCCGAATGATATCGTCAGCCATTTGCTCAAACTTTTCGTCGCCTATATCTAGATCAGAGAACCTGATATGCCTCCCGATCCGTTTCAACCACTCTGTTACCGCTCCACTGAGGGCTTTTGCCGCCTTCAATTCATCTTTCTCAGTCACACCAAAAACCCTTCTGGCCAGTCTCGCCCATCGTTCGGGTCTGACCTCTGTAAAATACTCCAGGAAAGCAGGAAGAATAATAGTCATTCCTCGTCCGTGGCTGATGTCATAGTGCCCACTGATCTGGTGTTCAATAAAATGGATAGGGATCGTCCCCGTTCTCCCCAGGGCTTGCAGTCCCGACCAACCAAGAAGTGAACAGAGGGCGATCTGTCCGCGAGCCTCCAGGTCATTGCCGTCTGCCAGGACACGGTCCAGATGTTCCATCAGGGTGAGAATTAACGCTTCGGTAATCCGGTCGGCTATCTCGGACTCTTGCGTACTGGACAAATAATGCTCGATGAGATGGCAAAAGATATCGACGCCTCCGTCAGCAGTGATCTCCCTGGGTACAGAAGCCAACACTTCAGG
The DNA here is from genome assembly GCA_964650065.1 of uncultured bacterium. Lineage (GTDB taxonomy): Bacteria > Zhuqueibacterota > QNDG01 > QNDG01 > DSAB01 > CAZYTI01. The sequence goes on along the minus strand of CAZYTI010000266.1, from coordinate 2,046 downwards.
ATCGATAATCGCTGCCTTTGGGATCCGATGGGAGGATCGGCTAAAACTCTTCTCTTTGGTCTCCCAATTTGTAATAACACCTCCGGCGTTTGCTTCAGATCCGGCGGCAGAAACCGTCGGAACGGCAATAATAGGGTAAGCGCCCGTGTATTCTTTCGGTTTGCGGTAAGCTAAAACCACATAATCCCACGCGGAACCACCGCTATAAGCAACGCTGGAGATATATTTCGCGGCGTCGATCACACTGCCCCCACCCAATGCGACCACAACTTCTGACCTGGATTCGAGGAATTGTTTGACCCCTTCATCTACTGTACTCGCTCGCGGATTAGGCTCGATCCGATCGTAGACCACCACTTCTATCCCGGCTTGTTCGAGCGAAGATATCGCCTTGTCTAAAATCCAGGCCCGATGTGCTTTCCTCCGGTATGTCGCGATAAAGGCTTTTTTCCCGAAAGGTTCAGTCAATTCACCTAATCTCGCTAACTCCCCCGGGCCATAGACAATCTTCGTGGGTAAATTCCATTCAAAATTATGCATTATCAATCCTCCTTTTTAACTGATTGTTCGTTTTCCAGGGCGGCAAGCCTCTGAGCCTCTCTTTCCATCGCTTTTTTGATTCGATAATATGAGGAAACCATCACAAATATCGCTACACAGATGAGTATTACGCTAATTGGTCTTTGGAAAAAGGTCAACGGACTACCATGGGAGATGATCAAGGAACGGCGAAGGTTTTGTTCAGCCATCGGCCCCAGGATCAAAGCCAATAAAATCGGTGACACGGGATAGCCATAATACTCCATAAAATAAGCAATGATCCCGATAATTAAAGAGAGCCCAACATCGAAAAAACTGAACCGCATAGAATAAGAGCCTACAACACAGAGAAAGAAAATGACGGGTGTGAGGATTTTCCGATCAATGTTGATTAGACTTGCAAACAATCTGGCACCCGAAAGACCGACAATCAACAGGATAAACTGGGCCATGATCATACCGGCGAAGATAGGGTAGATCACATCCAGGTGGTCCCTGAACAAAAGAGGACCGGGTTGGAGACCATGAATAGTCAGAGCTCCAAGCAGAACTGCCGTGACTGCATCACCGGGCACTCCCAGGGTCAGCATGGGGATCATGGCGCCACCTGTTGCGGCATTGTTTCCGGCCTCAGGAGCAGCGACTCCTTCCAAAATTCCCGTTCCAAACTTCTCAGGGTGTTTCGACGATCTCTTCGCCTCTCCGTAAGTTACGAAGGCCGCCACATCACAACCGGTTCCGGGGATGCTCCCGATGAACGTTCCCATCAGTGCCGATTTAAAGATTGGTTTCAAGACTGACCGAATCTCCTGGAATGTCGGGAGGATATTTTCTACTTTGGATTTCACGACTGGCAGAATCTGCATCTTTTCAATGTTGCGAAACACCTGAGCATATCCAAAGAGGCCGATCAGTGCTGGAATAAAGGTAATACCGCCTAACAAGTTCCGGGATCCGAAGGTGAAACGAGGGACTCCGGACAGCGGATCAAATCCGATCGTGGTGATCAAAAGGCCGAAGAGAGCAGCGATGAATCCCTTCAACAGAGAACGGCCGGATATGGTGATGATCATCCCCAGTCCAAAAATGGCAAGGGCGAAGAATTCAGGCGGACCGAATCGAAGGCCGAATTTGGCGATTTGGGGGGAGGCAAAGGTCATGATAATCGCACCGGTTGTTCCTCCTAAAAAAGACGCCACCGTCGCCATCCCAATGGCCTTTCCTCCTAATCCTTTCTGCGAGAGAGGATATCCATCCAACAGGGTAGCGGCTGCGGAAGGGGTTCCGGGTGTCCGAATAAGGATGCCAGAGATTGACCCCCCGTAGATACCACCACAGAAAATTCCCAGGAGCATAAGCAGTCCTTGAACTGGTGGCCGTCCAAAGGTGAACGGGATCAGCAGAGCGCATCCCATAGTGGCTGTCAGACCGGGTAAAGCCCCCACAATAATTCCTGCTGAGATTCCGATGAAGACGAAAAAAAAGTTTATCGGATTCAGCATCACC
>CAZYTI010000265.1:0-6302 GCA_964650065.1 uncultured bacterium | reverse complement strand
AAAGAGAGCGCTGCCCCCGGCTTTTGGAATGATAATGAGAAAGCACAGGAGATTTTAAAAAGGTTAAACAAGCTCAAGGATTGGAATGACACTTGGACTAAAATCCATGAAGAACAAAAAGATTTCGTTTTATTATTGGATTTAGCACAAGAGGAAAATGATCAAGGGACCGTGGAGGAAATTTCTTCAGATCTTGTCCAAATTGAAAAAAGTATAGATGAATTAGAACTTCGAAAAATGTTAAGTGGAGAAGGGGATACCAAGAGTGCTATCTTGACGATTCATCCTGGAGCTGGTGGTACAGAGTCCCAGGATTGGGCTGAAATGTTATTTCGTATGTACATACGATATGCCAAGAATCATGACTACGATGTCAATATTATGGATTTATCTGGGGGAGATGAAGCGGGCATAAAGAGTGCATCTATCGAGATAAAAGGCCTCTATGCATACGGATATATGAAAGCTGAAGCGGGTGTACATCGATTGGTGCGCATTTCACCTTTCGATGCCAGTAAGAGACGCCACACTTCCTTCGCTTCCGTATTTGTCTATCCAGAATTTGAAGAAGATATTGAAGTGATCATCAATTCAGCCGATTTGAGGATCGATACGTATCGTGCATCGGGAGCAGGTGGACAACACGTGAACAAGACGAGCTCCGCGGTGCGAATTACACATTTACCCTCCGGAATCGTGGTTCAGTGTCAAAATGAGCGATCACAATTCCAAAACAAAGCCAATGCCATGAAAATATTGGCAGCCAGGCTCTATCAGAAAAAAAAGGAAGAAGAAGCATCCAAACGAGATGCCATCGAAAAACAAAAAAAAGATATTGCCTGGGGGAGTCAGATCAGGTCGTATGTTTTTCATCCCTATAACATGGTCAAGGATCATCGTACGAATGTTGAGACATCCGATGTTCAGGGGGTGATGGATGGCAATCTGGATGATTTCATTAGAATGTTTCTTCTAGAATTCAGTGATTCGTAGATGAGGAGTCAATTAATTGAGCACATTAGATGATTTAAGAAAACAGCGTATTGATAAACTCACCAAAATGGAAGAGGCCGGTGTTCAACCTTTCGGGTACGAATTTGATCAGACACACCTTTCAAAGGATATCATTGGGCAATTTCAGGGCCAAAGTGCCGATTTATCAAATGTTTCTGTAGCGGGACGACTCATGTCTTTAAGAAAAATGGGTAAGGCCAGTTTTGCACATTTGATGGATAGGGCAGGCCGTATCCAGATCTACATCAAACAGGATGAGGTGGGCAGCGAGACCTACACCATATTTAAACTTCTGGACATCGGAGACATCATCGGTGTTGAAGGAACTGTGTTTGAGACCCGGACCGGAGAAATAACCATCCTCGTGAAAACGTTATCGATTCTCTCAAAATCGTTAAGACCCATACCCATTGTGAAAGAAAAAATTGAAGAAAATGAAAAGATTGTTTATGATGCATTCAAAGATAAAGAAATGCGGTATCGTCAGCGCTATGTGGACTTAATCGTCAGTCCCGAAGTCAAACAGGTGTTTATACAGCGATCTAAAATCATTTCATTTATGCGAAAATATCTCGAAGACAAAGGTTATGTTGAAGTGGAAACACCTGCACTCCAACCCTTGTATGGGGGTGCCTTTGCTCGTCCCTTTGTCACGCACCATAACGCCTTAGATATGGAATTTTACCTTCGGATTGCCGACGAACTTTATTTAAAAAGGCTTATTGTCGGCGGTTTTCATGGCGTATTCGAAATTGCCAAGGATTTCAGAAATGAAGGCATGGATCGGGATCATAATCCTGAATTCACCATGTTGGAATTGTATGTTGCCTATCACGACTATGAATTTATGATGGATCTTGTTGAAGATATGATTAGTAAAACAAGTATGGAATTGTTGGGCAGTATGAAGATGCAGTATCAAGATGAGACCATCGACTTGACCCCACCGTGGGTACGATTGTCGTATTTTGAGGCGATTCAAAAGTATGCGGGTATCGATCTCTATCTTAAAAGTGAAGCGGAATGCCGTTCTGCTGCCATAAACCTGGGAATCGAGCTGGAAGATACCACGGGAAGAGGCGGCATCCTTGATGAAATATTCTCCCAGTTTGTTGAACCGAAACTGGTTCAGCCGACTTATATCAAGGATTATCCTTTGGAACTCTCACCTCTGGCCAAGAAACACCGGTCAAAAGAAGCCTTGACTGAAAGGTTTGAAGGATTCATCTCGGGAAAGGAAATATGCAACGCATTCAGTGAATTAAACGATCCCCTGGATCAGAGAAAACGTTTTGAAGATCAGGCTGAACTTCGAGCCGAAGGCAATGAAGAAGCCATGGTCATCGACGAAGATTATATTCGTGCCATGGAGTATGGGCTACCGCCCACGGCCGGCCTGGGTATTGGTGTGGATCGCCTGGTCATGCTATTGACCAATGCCCCTTCGATCCGGGATGTCATTTTATTTCCTCAGATGCGACAAGAAAAGGAACAATCCATGAATCCGAGTGGTGAGTTATGTTAAAGATGCCATACGAGTTCTTCATTGCCAAGCGGTATCTGAAATCGAGGAGCAAAACCGGATTTATCAATCTAATCACCTATATTTCGATACTGGGTGTGACCATTGGTGTCGCTGCATTGATCATCGTTCTATCGGTAATGAACGGATTCGAATCGGAAGTGAGATCTCGAATCGTTGGATTTGACACCCATGTTCGTTTACGAACATTTCATGACGAAGGTATGAATGAGGTCCAGGAGGTCGTGGACAAAATCAAGGATATTCCCCATATTGTTGGGATATCACCATATATCGATGATAAGGGGATGATCCGTAGTGGTGAATATAGTGACGGCGTGATGGTACGGGGTGCCGATCCATTAACAATTCAGGATGTTTCAGATCTGGGAAATAATATTATTTACGGAGAATTGGAACTGGGGAAGGTGCCTATTGAAGATGGACGCGAGTTATATGGGATTGTATTAGGAAAGTACATCACCGATCGACTACTCGTTGATGTAGGTGACCCGGTATTGATTTTTAGCCTGTCGGGTGTCCGCTCCATGTTTCAAGTACCTGAATTTATGCAGTTCGTGGTCACGGGCTTTTTCGAAACAGGATTTTATGAATACGATAATACCTATGCATTTATTGGACTGGAGCCTGCACAACAACTTTTTAAAATGGGAGACAATGTTTCAGGCATCGAAATTCGTTTGGATGATCTCTTCAAGGCCGATGAGGTGGTAGAAGAGATCGATGAACGCCTGGGTTTTCCTTACCTCGCCTTGACATGGTTCGAATTGCGACAGACATTGTTTTCCTGGATCCAGCTCGAAAAATGGGCTATGTTCATCGTCTTATGCCTCATCATCCTGGTTGCCGCGTTCAATATCGTAAGTACCCTCATTATGTTTGTCTTGGAGAAAACCAGGGAAATCGGTATATTAAAGTCCATGGGAGCCACTTCCAATGGGATCACGCGGATATTTATCTTCGAGGGTATTGTGGTCGGGATCGTTGGCACATTTCTTGGATTCGTCATCGGATACACGCTCTGCTGGGCACAATTAAAATACAAGTTTTTTTCCCTCCCAGGCGATGTCTATTTCATTAACACATTACCCGTGAAAATGGAAGGTTCGGACTTTCTCTTCATTGGATTGGCTACCCTTATTATTTGTTTACTTGCGGCCGTTTACCCGGCCAAAAAGGCCGCCGACTTGGTGCCGGTCGATGCGATTCGATATGAATAGAGGATTGAATTTGGATCAAGAAAACCAGAAAATAATTCTTAAAGCGGAAAATATTCACAAGAGCTATCCTACGGGAAAGGCATCCGAACTGAAGGTCATCAAAGGTATTGACATGGAGATTCGCCATGGGGAAATTTTGGCCATTATCGGACCTTCGGGTGTGGGAAAGAGTACACTTCTTCATATACTCGGAGCGCTGGATCGTCCCAATCAGGGTAAAGTGACAGTTCGAACCACAGACGTGTTTTCGATGGGAGAACAGGATATTTCCAATTTTCGTAATCGTTTCATTGGCTTCGTTTTTCAGTTTCACCACCTCTTACCCGAATTTACAGCTCTGGAAAATGTCTCAATGCCGGGATTGATTGCTCGGAAAAATCCGATATTGGTCTACGAAAAGGCCCGAATGCTTTTAGAAGAAGTGGGACTAAAGGAGCGGATGGAACACCGACCTCGAGAACTATCTGGGGGAGAACAGCAGCGGGTGGCTTTTGCCCGTTCTCTGATTAATGACCCGCTACTCATTCTGTCAGATGAGCCTTCCGGCAATCTGGATTTGTCCAACAGCACGTCTCTCCATAAATTGATATGGGAGTTGGTACGTGAAAAACATAAGACCATTGTCGTGGTGACACACAACCGAGAGTTGGCCTCGAAAGCTGATCGGATAGTGGAACTTTATGATGGTCGTATAAAAGATTAATGCATTTTATGAAAAGGAAAGGATGGCATTTCTGAGTGGAAAATAGTAAGGCAAGTCATGCTGTGTGAGGATTGCCATAAACGTGAAGCACTGGTAAAATTCACTCAAGTCATGGGTTCCGAAAAAAAAACAGTGAATCTTTGTAAGCATTGTGCTGAAAAACAAGGGCTGAACAATCCTCTTGTCGATATCTCGAAAGTATTTGGAAAGATCATTGTCACAATCCTGAGTGAACATTTAGCGTCAAAAACAGAACAAATCAAAACACAAGGCGAAGATCAACAGACCTGCAGTATTTGTGGCCTCACCTGGGCGGAATTCGAAAAAATAGGACGGTTGGGTTGTCCTGAGTGTTATAATACATTCACAGACCGTTTGAATACATTGCTGCGTCGTTTACATGGAAACAATCAACACATAGGAAGATCAGAAGTGGAACCGGAAGTACAGACTAGTGCTACTATAGAATCATTACAAAAAAAACTACAATCGGCTATCAAAAATGAGGAGTATGAATCGGCCGCTGAATTACGGGACCGTATCAGAGCATTACATCGTGACGTTGGAACATCACGGACATGACTGTCAACATAGAAAATATGTATCACCAAACCGCAGGATGGCTCTCGGGTAGAGGTCAGGATGCAGATATTATCATCAGTAGTAGAGCACGATTGGCTCGAAATTTGCAAAAACTTCCATTTGTTGATAGAGCCACTGAAGATCAACATAAGGAAGTTTTATCAAAAGTTCTCAAAACAGCGCAGAAAACGGATTTTTTCGATGATGGTCAATTTTTTAATGTGTCTCAACTAGAGAATCTTGATCTGCAATTTTTTATTGAGAGAAGAGTTATCAGTACAGAATTTGTCGAGAAGGATAATCCGCGAGGCTTTCTGATAACTCGAAATGAGGAAATGAGCCTTATGATCAATGAGGAGGATCACCTCAGAATACAGAAGTTATGTTCAGGTTTTTCAATAGATGAGGCATGGCATCATGTCAACTATCTCTATCATGAAGTCTCTCGTGAATTGACATTTGCATTCTCTGATCGGTTTGGATATCTGACCGCTTGTCCGACAAATGTGGGAACGGGCGTACGTTTTTCAGTTTTTATCCATCTCCCGGCACTCACTTTTACAAAGGAAATAGAAAATACGTTTACCGAAATGATCCCAACCGGTATTTCAGTACGGGGATTCTATGGCGAAGGAAGTAAGGTCATGGGAAATTTTTTCCAGATATCGAATCAATATACCCTGGGTTGGACAGAGCAAGGCATATTGGATCGAGTCACTCCAGTGATAAAACGTTTTATCAAATTGGAACGTGAAGCCCGGGAGCGGATTATGAACGATGATCGAATGGCCATCGAAGATAAGATATATCGGGCAGTGGGATTACTCACACATACAAGAATACTCTCATCCATGGAATTTCTCGATCTCCTTTCCGCAATTCGATTAGGAGTAGATCTGAAATTAATAGAAGATATTGATAAAAAGAAAATTAATCAGTTGATTGTTATGACTAAACCCGCTCATATTCAAAAACTTGAAAGGAAAGTATTAACTGAAAGAGAAAGAGACATAATACGGGCAGAGCTGGTTAAAGAAAAACTACATTTCAATTGACTGGTAACTAAGGAATTATATTATGATACGAAACAATTTTTCACAGAGAGTTCAAGTTGTCATTCAGCTTTCCAGAGAGGAAGCACTTCGACTGGGTCATGATTACATAGGAACTGAACATCTTCTTCTCGGCCTTATCCGTGAGGGGGGTGGTGTCGCCATTGAGCTCATGCAAAATATCGATC